>CAIVAP010000207.1 GCA_903903945.1 uncultured bacterium
GAAGATCACATCGACCTGCGGGTTTTCCAAGACACCAGCCTTGACCATCGCGATCGCGCCTCCGGGCGGATTTTCTTCCGATGGTTGATATAGCAGTTTCACTGTACCCGCAAATTCACTCCGCATCTGCATCAGCAGGAGGCCGACTGTGGAGATGGTCGCCATGTGAATATCATGACCGCAGGCATGCATTCGCCCCGGATGAATAGACTTGAAGGTATAGTCGGTTTCTTCGGTGACAGGCAATGCATCGATATCGGTGCGAATGGCGACACATTTTCCTTTGCCCGATCTGATTTCGCCGACGATACCGGTGTCAACCACAGATTTGAACGGAATCCGGTGCGTTTTGAGGAAGTCCTTCAGGGTAGCTGAAGTTTTCCTTTCCTCCCACGCAGTCTCCGGTATCTGATGAAGCTGGCGGCGCAGAGCCACGGACAGGCCTGCGACCTTGCGGGCGGAAGCAAGTATCTTCTCGGACAGGGGATTAGCCATATGATAGTGGGAATATAGCCGGATTCCGGGGATTGGCAATTGATTATTTCCCGGCAAGGTGAGGTCGCGATAAGTTTCGCCAAAGCCGTAGCCGATACTTGAATTATGAACGATTTTGCTACCGATACGTGTAATATATATTGATGCCGGTCCTAGTTGAGACCTGCGTCACCGGAGGAACCTTGAGAATTTTCTGCTCAGCACTATTTCTAATTGTCCTGATAACTGCGTGGGGGTGTAGCAAGAAGTCGACCGAACCTCAGGCAGTAACGATAAAGGATGGCATGCGGTACTTCCCGGTGCAACCAGGAAACAAATGGTTCTACAACAATGGCCAATACAACCGTGTCCTGAGCGGTGACACAACGATTTCGGGCACTCTCTGCCAACGGTTACTGGAGAACGGCGAGACCGAGGAAGCTTGGACCCTGACATCGGCGCGGTTTGCGCAGCATTTGCTTGCGGGGTTCCTCTGGTTTGATCCGCCCCTGCAAATACCTCTCAACCTTGAAAGGGACAAGCCTCATCAGACTTCGGCTTTGGGGAGAATCGCCCCGGGCTGGGAGAGTCCAATCGACTCCGTACTTTTCGAGGGGACACTCACATTCACCGGGTATTTTCAGAAGGAAGTTGCGGACATTATGACTGATAGTTGTATCGGCCTGCACTACATCATCAAATCGACGATCTATAATCACTCGACCGCAGCCGACACTTCGACAGACATCTATGACGAATACTATGCTCGCGGCATCGGGCTGATACTATGGACTGATCCCGAGGAACCTCGCTATCTCGACAGCGCGATAATTAATGGCATCAAGGTTCCGTAGAGTCACGATTTTGTATTGAATTGAATGTCCTTGTCAGCGTTATATTTGTAGGAAATGCAAAAGCAATCGTCGCCAACCGTGAAAAAACTGAGGTGAATACAATATGAAGCAAACATCCAAAATCCTGTTCGCAACCGCAGCGCTTCTGGCGCTAATGATAACTGCTCTGGTCGTATCATGCGGGGACACCGGTACCAGTGGTGATGTAAAAACCAAATGGACTGTGAATGCTTTGCTGTCGCACGACGCCAACACTGACTCGGTGCATGCTTATCTCGCTCTGACACGCGACGGAGCGGCACACTCTGCGGCTCTGGTGACTCTCGAAGCACCGCCTGCCGACAGCGCAACGCCCATCAGTCTCGGCGGCGCAGGGGATGGTACATACCGAGTGACATTTTCCCCTCGACTACTGCACGATACAACATATATTAAAGTGCAATCGCTTCTCGACCAGTTTCCGTTTAGCTACACGCTTAATCTACCCGAGAGTCTTGGGATCGAAGTGGTCGATCTCCCCGATAACCGCGTTCTGGCCTCTACACAGCAGGTGCAAGTACGCTGGAAGGCGCCCCGATTCGCTGATGGCTACATCCTCGTCGTCCAACCAGCGCTTCCATCCAATCTTGCCGTTGGCTTCAAGAGGATATTGGGAACCAGTGATTATACCGAAGATCCTCCCTATCTGACAACTTTGATACCACTCCAGGCGTTCAGGAATACACAGAGTGACTTTCAGCCCGGGGCGTTTAATGTTTGGATAGCTGCTTACGCCGACAGTCCCATCAACACGACGCAGTTGCCGTTTGTGCTGCCTGTCGGTTTTGCACCCAACCTCAACCGTGTAGGCGTAACCGGACAGATTGGCGGGCTTTTTATTGGCAAGAAGATCGTCTTGACGGCGATCGCGCCAAGCTGATGAGCAAGCAACTCTACGAGCATCTCAAGTCCCTGACCACCGAGCAGCGCAATCCGCGGTCGGTCAATCTTGACCGACTCGATGTCGCTGCAGTTCTCAAATTGATTAACAGCGAGGAAAGTCGCGTGCCAGCCGCAGTGGCAAAGGTGTTGCCACAAATTGCGGCGGCAGTGGAAATGATCACCCGTTCATTTCGCTCCGGAGGACGCCTGATATATGCCGGCGCCGGTACCTCCGGTCGCCTTGGCGTGCTGGATGCCGCCGAGTGTCCTCCTACATTCGGTGTGCCTGCCGGTATGGTCTGTGGTATTATCGCCGGGGGCCGCCGTACGCTGGTGCGATCGCGCGAAGGGGTAGAGGACGACGTTGCGGCCGCAATACGGGATATTGAAAAACTGAAGCCACGCCGGATCGACACCATCGTTGGAATTGCCGCTTCCGGCAGAACACCTTTTGTTAAGGGAGCATTAATAGAAGCCCATAAAAGAGGAATAGATACAATTTTGATTTCAACTATTTCAAGTATCAAAGCAAAAAAACTCGGTATGACTGC
>CAIVAP010000208.1 GCA_903903945.1 uncultured bacterium
AGCCGCCGCGACCACATCCTCATATTCAGGGCTGAATTTACTGATATTGCCGCCGGAGAAGTACTTGATTCGGATCGTGCCGAACTCCGTTTCCACCGGCCTGATTTCATAACTAAGCTTTCGCCTCGATTCACTGCGCAACCGCACCCCCGCTGTCGAGGATTCACGCAGGATGACTGCTGACAGGGTCTCCATCTTGTCAGTGTGACAGATCACCGACAGCAGATGCCCAGGGCGATTCTTCTTCATCAGAATAGACGTCACAAAAACATCCAGCGCGCCCGACTCCAGTAGCCGCTGCTGCAAATGCCCGATTTGCTCCGGCGTGGCGTCGTCGATATTGGTTTCGATGATCGCCACTTGATCGCTCTGCAACTGCTCATCCGTTTTGCCAACAATCAGCCGCAGCAGATTAGGACGATCATCCAAGTCCATCGTACCTGCGCCATAACCCACGCCCTCGACCACCATGTCAAATCCAGCCGCATACGAGGCCAACTCGACAATTATCGCCGCGCCGGTTGGTGTCGTCATCTCCTTGCCGTTTTCGATACGTGTCACCGGAAAACCCTTGACGATTTCCAGCGTTGCCGGCGCTGGCAGCGGGATCATGCCGTGCGCCGATTTTGTCACGCCGCTCCCGAGTAGGATCGCCGAGGAATACAGCTTCTCAATGCCCAGTTTTCTGAATCCAACCACTGCGCAGACTATATCACAGATTGCGTCGATAGCTCCGACTTCATGAAAATGAATCTCTTCCATCGGCACATCATGCATCCGCGCTTCCGCCTGCCCGATCCGTCGGAAGATCGCCTTGACCGAATGCTTGGCATCATCATCAAGCCGCGAATTGTCAATGATCTTCTCGATGGCCGACAGATGCCGGTGTGGTGGGTCGGTTTCCGATGATTCAAAACGCACGGTGACTCCTGCGAGACCCTGTTTTTTCATCGAACCGGTCACCAGTCTTACCGCCGGCAATCCCAAAAGGTCAAGCTGCTCCTGCAAGTATTGCGGCTCACAACCGGCGCCAATGATGCTTCCGACGATCATATCCCCCGAAGCGCCCGAAAAGCAGTCGAGATAGCCGATTTTCATGCCGCTACACTTTCTTCTCTAGTAACCGCACCGTGCGGATCGCCGCCATAGCCGCTCCAAAACCATTGTCGATATTCACAACCGTCACTCCCGACGAACAGGAATTAAGCATTGACAAGAGTGGCGCGATACCGGCAAATGATGTCCCATATCCTACCGAGGTTGGCACTGCGATTACCGGCACTTCAACCAGGCCACCGACCACCGACGGCAACGCGCCTTCCATACCCGCTACGACGATAATCACTTTCGCCTGACCCAATTTATTCGACTGAGCCAACAGCCGGTGGATACCTGCCACACCGACATCATACAGCCGTTCCGGCGCGTATCCCAGTGTCTCACAAGTTACAGCTGCTTCTTCAGCGACCGGAATATCAGAAGTCCCCGCAGTAACAATCAGCACGCCCGCCTGTCGCTTGGGCGCTTTCTTGGTGAGATAGGCTGCTCTCGCCTGTGCGTTATACTGCAACTTCGGAAGCTTCGTTTTCAGATACTTGTATTTCGCTTCATCCAACCGCGTAATCAATAGCGGTTCGCCGCTGGCGACAATGCGCTTGGCGATCACAACAATCTGCGCTGACTGTTTGCTTTCGGCGAAGATGACCTCGGGGAAACCGCATCGTTCGCGTCGGCCGTGGTCGATGCGGGCAAACCCGACATCTTCGACACCACTCTGTTTCAGCAGATGGATAGCGTTCTTGATATCGATACTGCCATCCGCAACCCCCGCCAGTATTCTCTCGAGGTCCGATTTCTTCTTCACGCCGCGTTTTCTCTTGTAGCTTCCACCGCCGCGGCCAGATAGCATTCAACTTCCGCGTAGGTGTTGACCTGAAAGAGTTGTGGGTCGACTTTCTTGCGTCCCGTGATGCCGCGATAATACCAGCCCAGCAACTTGCGCGATCTCTTGATCCCCGCCGATTCGCCACACAATTCGACTATCCCACGGACGTGCTCCAGACAGGTCAAGATTCTTTCTTCGTTGCCGGCTCTCGGCTCAGGTTTCCCAGTATCTAGCAACGTCCTGATTTCGCGAAACAGAAACGGATTACCCAGCGTCGCCGTGGCAACCATTACACCGTCGCAACCGGTCTCGCTCTGCATGCGCAATACGTCCACCGCTGTCCTAATTCCGCCATTACCGATTACCGGTATCGACACGGCCTCTTTCAACTGCCGAATATGATCCCAATGCACTTCCGGTGCAAACTGCTCGGTCTGAGTGCGCGCATGCAGACAAATATAGGACGCGCCACTTCCCTCGGCGATCTTGCCAACCTCCAGAAAAGTGATATGCTTCGCGTCCCACCCGGAACGCATCTTAATCGAGAAGGGAATCGAGATTTTTTTGACCGCTGCCGAGACAATCCGCTCCAGAAGAGGTAGGTCTTTCAACAATGCCGCACCGCCATTCTTATCGACCACCTTGTGTACCGGACAGCCACAATTCAGGTCGATCGAGTCGAAACCCATTTCTTGCAGCATGACTGCCGCATCCGCGATCGCCTCCGGTCTGGTCCCAAAAAGCTGGCAGCCGATGTTGGTTTCGCCGGGATAGCGGGTGAGAAGCTCACAGGTGCGAAGGTTGTTGCGCACAAGTCCTTCGGCGGCAATCATTTCCGCAAATGCGTAGTCTGCTCCGCAGCGTTTGGCGATCTTGCGATATGGCCAATCTGACACTCCCGCTAGCGGGGCGGCAAAGACCCACGGTCTGACTCTCAAGTTTACCGGCATCATGTCGAAAATATAAATGAATACGATGTGCGCAGCAAGTTGTTTAGGATTAACAAGAAAGCCTCGGTAACCTGTTGAGCAGCAAGTAACGTATCTGTTTTGGTATATAGAGGGGAGAAAGGAGCGCCGCCGATGCCCGAAATCGTTGTCAAGGTCTCAGAGAAGATCATCGAACGGGTTGTGACCGAGAAGGAGCACATTTCCATCGGTCGTACCACCGAAAACGACATTGTGCTCGACAACCGGGGCGTCTCGCGCAAACACGCGCAGATCGAGTTCTCCGACCAAGGAGCCGTGCTAATCGACAATGACAGTCTGAATGGCACCTTCGTCAATCAACGCAAAGTCACTGAACAGCCGCTCCATGACAATGACGTCATCACCATCGGCAAGTATGATCTCGTTTTTTACGCAGATGCTCAGTCAAGCCGGAAGATGTCGGACATGGACGGCACCATGGTACTTTCCACCAGAAAGCACAAGGATCTGGTCGAACAAGACCGCCAGGACAAGGAAATGGCGGGCGAAGTCGGCGGGACGATCTTGCTGGCGCTCAACGACAGGAACAAGTCGAAGTACTCTCTCAATCAGGAAACAACGACGTTTGGCAAGGCCAACTACGTCACTGTTCCGGTACGCGGGTTTTTCGTGTCGAAACTACAGGCGAAGATCATCAAAGAAGGCGAAGCCTTCACCGTGTTTAACCTTGGTCGTAAAGACAAGACCAAAGTAAACGGCGAGCCGATCAACAGCGGCACTCTCAAGAATGGGGACATTATCGAAGTTGGGAAATCGATCTTTCGCTTTATTGAAGGATAGACATGATCTATGCCCTGATATCGGATGTTCACGGCAACCTGGAGGCCCTGACAGCCGTCATGGATGACATCAAAAAACACGGTGCGATCGATGGAGTTGTTTTCCTCGGCGATGCCGTCGGTTATGGCCCCAATCCCAATGAAGTCCTACAGATCATCAGTGCTACCTGCGACGTTAAGCTTATGGGAAATCACGACTACAGCGCTCTGGGACTTCTTGATCCCACAGATTTCAATGTCTATGCCCAAAGTGGCATCAACTTCTCCGTATCCGTGCTTACGCCCCAGTCTCAGGGAATCCTCTCATCCTTTAGACTGATTGATAGAGTCGGCGAATTGTTGCTCGTGCATGCCACACCCGATGCTCCCGAATCTTGGAACTACTGTCTGTCAACGGCGGAGGCCAATCGACAATTCGCTGCCTTCGATGAGCCGATCTGCTTTATCGCTCATTCGCATCAACCGCTGATCTTCAGACAGGATTCTTTGGGCGAATGTGATATGCTGTACGATGAGGAGCTAAGTCTTAGCGACGAGTGCCGTTACATCATCAACACCGGTTCGGTAGGCCAGCCCCGTGACGGCAATCCGCGTGCTTGTTATGTCATTTATGACACCATTTCGCGGCGTCTGCATTATCGCCGCCTGCCCTATGATATTGAGGCGGCTCAACATAAGATGCGCGCTGTTGATTTGCCTGCGTTCCTCGTCGAACGACTGGCAGCGGGGAGATAGACCAAGATGTCAGCGAGACAATCTTTCGTTGAGAAGTTGCTCAGCAGATTTAAGAGCGGAATCCTCTATTGGCTTCTGACGCTGCTGGTACTGGTAATCTATGTGCAGAATCTGTCCCCCCTGGAGAAACTCGAGCTTACGATTGAGGACAAGGTCCGCGCGACCAGAACACTCCAACCGGACAAGAACGCCATCGCCATCGTCGCGATTGACTCACGTTCCATCGATCAGGTTGGCAAATGGCCTTGGGATCATGGTCGCCTCAGTGACCTCTTGATCACGATCTGCGACTATAAACCGAAAGCCGTCATGCTTGACATCGCCTTGACCGAGCGCGTACAGGAATACATCAAAGGTCACTCGAGCCAGTTGGCGCAGTCGATAACTGAATGTGGCAATGTGATTGAGCCGTTCGATGTCGTCGTGGGCGCACAGGGGAACCTGTCGCGTGAGGCGCCAGAGTACATGGTTCCCTCTTCTACTCTGCCGGCGCCTGACATGTCTCTGGATGATCTGCCGAAGGCTATCGCCGCGTTTGTGCCGCCAGGCATTTTTGCCTCCAAAGCCCGCGCGGTCGGCTTCCGCTTCTATAAGCCCGATAGCGACGACAAAATGCGTTTCGCCAATCTGATGATCAACTACGATGACAAAATTTATTTCTCCACGCCGTTACAATTGGCAAACGCCTATCTTGGCAATAGCCCTGCCGACCTGCGATTGTCGTCCGATGGCCGCCCGATTCTTGGTGGCAGACTGTTGCCGGTGGACAAGAATGGTCGCATGATGGTCAATTTGCCGGCCGATTCGCTGGCTTATCCCATGTTCTCGGCTATCGACATTCTGACCGGCGATGCTGATCGCAATTTGGTATCTGGAAAGGCCATCGTTTTGGCGGTGACAATTCCTGAAGTTCTGGAGACTTTCGAAACCGGCACCGTCGGGACAATTCCCGCCTACAATTTCTATGCTGCAACCGTACAGAACCTGATTTCCTCTACTGCGCCCTCGCGTCTGCATTTCCCTATACCGGTCGATCTGTTACTGATTTTGGCAATCGGCGTTTTTGGCGGATTGGTTTTGCCACGGATGGCCTTGATGTATCGCCTGATTGCCCTATTTATTCTGGGCTTCATCATTGTCAATATCAACTTCGTGTTGTTCAGCGCTTTTAATGTTGTCACCAACATACTCTATCCGACAATGACTGTGCTCTTCTTCTTAGGCATATCGTTTGCCGTCAAGTCGATTGAAGCGCCGCCCGCGCCTAAACGTTTGAGTAAAGGCATTGATCTTCGCAAGCTTCTGGGTGATGAACCGATTGCCGCGCAACGCCAAGGAGATCGTGAGATTGATTTCGATGAAATTCCTACTCGTATCCTGCGAGATGAGCCACCAGCGCCCGAAGTTTTCGAGGAAACCATTCGCCTTGATTTTGAAGCAATGCGTCGCGGTGAAGATTTGATTCCCGCATCCGAATATGCCAAACACGACAAGAGCAGCGGTCGGCTCAAGGCGACACCACTTACGCCTGTCACCTCCGATCCGTCCCTACAGGAACCGGCGACGCGAGCTTTTATTCCAGATCTGCTCGATGTCGATATGTCCAAGGTCCCCCCGCTTGAGGTTAAGGCCGACGCCACTCGGCCGGCTCCCACTAAAAAGCCGACTCCCGAGGAAGAACTGATTCTGACTCCGGAAGAAAAGCAGGCCTTCGCCGTCAGATTCTCCACCGAGGGACAACCGGTGTCATTCGGTCGCTATCAAGTGATTGAACCGCTCGGCATGGGCGCAATGGGTACAGTCTATAAGGGTAAGGACCCCTCGATTGACCGCCTGGTTGCGCTAAAGACCATCCGCCTTGATGCCATCGCCGATCCGTCCGAGATCAACGAGCTTAAGGAGCGCCTGTTGCGCGAGGCCAAGGCCGCCGGCAATTTGTCACATCCCAATATCGTCACGATCTACGATTTCGGATTACAGGGCAACCTGCAATACATCGCGATGGAATACATTGATGGCTACACCCTGGAATCAGTGCTCAAACGCAATCTCCATCTTAATTACCGAATTATTGCGTCAACCATTATACAGGTCTGCTCGGCTCTGGAGTACGCGCACAAGATGGGCATCATCCACCGCGACATTAAGCCGGCAAACATCATGGTAATGGAAAACTTCCGCGTCAAGGTGATGGACTTCGGTATCGCGCACTTCAAGTCATCGTCGATGACCCAGACCGGCATCGCTATGGGTACGCCGAACTACATTTCCCCGGAGCAACTCAAGGGAAAAGAGGTCACTCCGAGTTCAGACATCTTCTCGCTCGGTGTTGTGTTATACGAACTGCTAACGCATACCAAACCGTTTATCGCTGAAAACATTTCGGCCCTCGTTTACAAGATCACCAACGAGAATCCGCCGCCGCCATCGACGCTCGATCCCAAAGTTCCTCCGCTTTTTGATCTGGTACTTAAGAAGTCTTTGGCGAAAGATCCCGCGGAACGTTATCGCAGCGCCAAAGAAATGGCTGGTGCGCTCGAAGACTTCACCGTGACACTCGGCAAAAAACCGGCAATGGTGTAATCGTTCACTTCTGAGAAAAGAATTGAAGAGCAGCCCTCGCGGTTGCCCTTTCTGTTTGCATCAGCCGCGATGACTATGCCGGCTTTCTTAACACCATGGCATGACTGTGCCAGATGATCGGTTCAGCAACAACTTCCAGACCTTGTTGGAGCGCCACTTCGCTTGTCTGACGGAACCCTTCTGCAGACACATGCCCTGTTGGTTCGGCCATGAGAAATAACCCACCGCCTTTGAGCGACTGCGCTATCGAAAGAATCGCAGCAGCGCTATCGGGCATTTCATGAAGCACGGCAAAGGCGAGAGCGACGTCCACGCTACCTGCCAGATCATCAATCTCCAGCGACGTGCTTGAACAAATGCGCGTCTCGATTCGACCAGCCAGACCGGCCTTTTGCGCCCGGCGTTGCAGCGAACGAATCATCTTCTCTTGAAGATCAACCGCAATTACTCGACCCTGATCTCCGACCAGCTTCGCCAGCGGTAACGTAAAGAAGCCCATAGCGCTCCCTACATCCATCACCCTCATTCCATCCTTAACATACGGTTTCAGAATTTTCTCCGGGTCTTGCAGCCAACGCCGCAGTGAGCTAGCGAGAAAATACCCCGCCCACCAAGGGCAAACACCGTGACCGGACATACTGATCCTCCTCTTGATGGAATTACGAATTTCTGGGAGCTATCGTACCTACGGCTTGTCGTTCTTGAATAGATCTTCCGCCAATGACAGGGCCACACCGGAGAGCATGACCTCAACACCGAATTTGGAGAAGTCGGATGAGATCAGATCGCTATTGACCTCGGCGTAAAGCGAACTGGCGGCTTCACGTTCCACGACCAGTCCGGAGAGGCGACCTTCGCATTCAGCGACAAAGGTTACTTCGCCGAGTTCTTCGCTGACGACGTAGCCGGAACAGTTGTGCAACTGTAAATGCGCGCCACCGGTGTAAACTACAATCAGAGCGCCGCGTTTGTTGCCGAGAGCCGTGTCGGGGTAGATTTCCAGAACCAGGCTGCGCTTTTCTTCAACCTGGACGACTTTGATGCGGTGATGATCGGACTCCCAAACCGCTTCCTGCGACCCGAGAATCACTGTGATCTTGTCGATATCTTCTTTGGTGAACATCTATTCCTTTTTATCGGTACTGTTGTCGCTTTTCGTCACATTGTCGTCACCCGGCGCCGGTTTCATCACCTCATCAGAGGTATCCTTCATCGC
>CAIVAP010000209.1 GCA_903903945.1 uncultured bacterium
CCGCCCGCGGCCTTCAGTTCAAGGGCGCGGCGGCGTGACGGGAGCAGTCCCTGCGGGCGGAATATGATGATTACAACCATCAGCAATCCAAAAGCGATCATGCGATAGTCGACAAATGCCGTGCCGAGAGTAGAACGGAGCACTTCTGGTACTGCGACCAACAGCACTACACCAAGCAGGATGCCCCAGACATTCCCCATGCCGCCGATCACCAGCATCGACACGAGCAACACTGATTCCCAAAATGTGAATGATTCCGGTGAGACGAATTGATTCCAGTGGACATAGATGTCACCGGCAACGGCGCCGATGATCCCGCTGATTACGAATGCCACGGCTTTGGTGCGGGCGATATTGACGCCCGAAAGAGCTGCCGCCAGTTCGTCCTCCCGAATTGCGATCAGGGCACGACCCAGGCGAGAGTGTTCGAGGCGATGGCTAATGAAAATTGCAATCAACAGGAACACGAGAATCAGATAATAGAAATGGATATTCTCCGTGAGCGTGAAAGACAGCACCTTGACCTCGGCAATTTTCTCGCCGACGCGTGGCAGACCCTTGGGTCCGTTGGTGATTGCATCGAGATTGATTAGTACCAGACGGACGATTTCGCCAAAGCCGAGGGTGACGATGGCGAGATAGTCGCCGCGTAATCGTAGGATCGGCGCACCGAGCCCGAGCCGGATGGCGCCGGCGACGACCATGACAATCGGCAATCCGAGCCAAAATGAAATGCCGGCAATACTCAAAATCGCGGCAGTGTACGCGCCGATCGCGTAAAAGGCGATGTAACCGAGGTCGAGCAGACCCGTGTAGCCGATCGTGATGTTGAGTCCGACGCCGAGAATGCAGTAGATGCCGACTAAGCCGATAACGCGGACGGCATAGAGGTTTCCCAGTTGATTTAACACTAACGGCAGAATCAGGATGACCAGCAGTCCTACGGCTATCAGAGGCCATCGACGGGGCAAGGTCATATTTTCTCGGTAACCTCCTCACCGAAGATGCCTGAGGGTCTGAAGATCAGAACCAGAATCAGTACTGCAAAAAGAATAACGTCTTTGTAAGCCGACGAGATGTAGCCAACGGTGAGCGCCTCGATGATGCCAAGCAAGAAGCCACCGACCATCGCGCCTTTGATATTGCCGATACCGCCGACAACGGCGGCGGTAAATGCTTTGAGACCGGGGAAGAAGCCCATATTGAATTTAATGCTTCCGTAGTACATGCCGTTGAGCACGCCCGCCAGTCCGCCGAGTGCGCCGCCGATGAGGAAGGTAACCGTGATTATGAAATTGACGTTGATCCCCATCAATTGGGAAACGGTATGATTCTGAGCGGTCGCGCGCATGGCTTTGCCGAGCCGAGTTTTCGTGATAAAGACTTGTAGCAGTACCATGGCCGAAATGGCCAGGGCAAAGATGAATATTTGTAGTGAATTGACCTGCACGCCGAAAAACTCGTAGTGACTGATTTTGAATGTGTCCGGATAGGGCTGTGATTGAGCGCTGACCGTAACTTGGATGAGATTCTGCAAGAAAATGGAAACACCAATCGCACTTATCAAGGGCGCCAATCGGGAAGCGCGACGCAGCGGTCGGTAGGCGGCGCGTTCAATCGTCACTGCCAACAACCCGGCGCCCATCATGGCGATGGCAAATACTAGTGTGAAATAGCCTGGTGTCCAACCCTGAACCCAAACCGGCAGGAGCGACAAAGCCCAGAATCCGAGATAAGCGCCCACCATGAAGATTTCGCTATGGGCGAAGTTGATCATCAGCAGGATGCCGTAAACCATCGTATAGCCCAAGGCAAACAGGGCATAGATACTACCGAGAGTGATGCCGTTGACAAGCTGCTGGAAAAACATTAGCGGATCGGTCTCGTGTCCTCAGTCAACATATTTGAACAAGCCATTCTTAACGGTGTAGATGGTGATGGTCTTGTTGCGAGTATCTCCACGCTCATCGAAGCTTGATTCACCGAGAATGCCGCTGTAGGTTACTTTGGCAATGTAATCGATCATCTTGTTGCGATCGCCGCCGGTCTTCTCGATGGCATCAAGGATGATATTGATCGCTTCGTAAGTATAGGGATCATAGGGCTGCATATCATTTTTGGGATAACGTTGGTGATAGTTCGCAACAAACTTGCTGGCTGCCGGCAGTTTCTCTGGAGGCGAACCAATCATGGATGCGTAATCGCCCTCCGTTGCCGGGCCGCCGATCTTGGCGTATTCGGGCGTCACTATTCCATCACCGGAAAAGACCGGCACGCTGAGTCCGAGTTCCTTTGCCTGTTTCGACAATAATCCACACTCCGGATGCATGCCGCCGAAATAGATCAACTGGGGGTTCTCCCCCTTGATGCGGGTGAGGAGCGCCTTGAAATCCTTCTCGCCGACGTCAATACCGTCGAAGCTCAATACCTGTCCATTGCGAGCCAGAAATTCCTTCTGGAATTCCTCAGTCAACCCCTGTCCATAGGCGGTTTTGTCATGCACGAGCGCCGCTCTTTCGATCTTGAGCTTGTCAACGGCGTAATCAGCCGCAAACTTCCCCTGAACGTCGTCAGTCGTGCAGAGCCGGAAAACGTTGCGAAGACCCTGCTGGGTTAGCTTGGGATTCGTTGATGCCGGCGTGATCATCAGGACGTTGCGTTTGGCATAGACCTGACTTGCCGGAATCGAGCAACCGCTGTTGAGATGACCGACAATGCCAAGGATAGCCGGATCGGAAATGATCTGATTGGCAATTGTAACCGCTTCTTTCGGATCGCCGCGATCATCGAAGGCCGCTAACTCCAATTTGAAGTCCTTGAAACGGTTCGACTGTAATGCCTCTTCGATGGCAAGCTGTGCGGCGCGTTTCATTCCCTGTCCGTGCGCGGCAATATCGCCGGTCAATGGCGCTACCAATGCCACTTTGACCACGCGGGGACCCTTCTGACCGCATCCGGAGATCACCACAAAGATGCAAAGAAGAAAGATGAAAGTGAGCGTTAGCCGGAAGACGGTGTGCGCTTTCATGCAATGACCTCCAAAGAGTCGAGTCGTTTCCTGTGAGCGATGCAACTACTTTTCAAATCACCGCAAAATGACAAATCACGGGGCGAGAGTCAACAGGTAAATTGCGCCTACACCGACGTTTCTCCCACGAGCAGAAGGGAGAAGCAAGACAGGCAAATCGCGCGGACTCCGAATTCATCATTTCAGGCGCGGCAACAGACTCTTCCCGTCATTGGTCGCGGGTGGTGCGATGCCAATGAGCTCTGACATAGTCGGCGCAATGTCCACGGTCGCCGCCTTCAGTGTGTCAATTCCCGGCTTGATTCCGTTTCCATAGAAAATGAGGGGAACATGCCTGTCGTAGTCATAAGGCGTCCCATGGCTCGTTCCATGAGGTTCATTTGAAATGATCCAGTATTCCCTGAACCGAAGCATGATGTCAGGCGAGCGAACGGCAAAGTAATTGTTGCGATAGAGGTTGATAAAGGGGTGGGCATCGTCACCGCCGGACGCGAGATCGTCACGCGCGAAGGCATCGGCAACGAAACTCAAACGCTTGATTCTCTCCCCTACGGTCCGTCTTAGCAATGGCTCATCATAACCAGCAGTCTTGGCCCCATCACAATTGAGGATGACGCCGTCCCCAACAGCGACGACGACATTCGTGCTGCATTTGATTTCGGCGGCAACTGCGGCGCCGATGCGCCTAATAGCGGCTTCCAACGTGTCACTGTTGATGCGCCCTGCATCAATGCCCCTCTCCGCAAGTTCCTCCGGCAATGGCGCTACTCCGTGATCGCCGGTAAACGCCACCACATATTGATTGACGCCGACTGTGCTGTCGAGAAACACAAAGAACGAGCCGAGATAACCATCAAGTCGCAGGTAGTGGTCCTGAATCTCATGGCTGGAAGGACCATAGCGATGACCGATGTAGTCGCCGGCGGAGCAACCAATCATTAGCAGATCAACGACGCTATCCGCACCCAACTGCTCGTTGATGACCAGATCACGAGCAAATCGAAGGATCAATTGATCGAAAAACGGAGTGTATCGAATCTCTTCATAGTACTTCTTCGGCTCATCATTGGGACCGGGAGCGAAGTCATGTGGAAAGGCAGTGCGTCTACCATCGAATTCGGCAACCACACTGTCAGGGCCGAGATACTTATCGCGTGGCAGCAGACGATCCCAGATGCCGACGAAGTAGTCTTCCACAGGTCGCTCATTGTTGAAGGAATCAACCCAGGGGGGATATACTGCCCGGTAATACATCGAAGTCACAAATGTGCCGTCATCAGGGTAGTACCAATACGCCTGACCTTCGAAACCAGTCATGAGGATCGAAGAGCGATCTTTGCCGGTGACAGCAAAAACCTTGCTTTGGGGCGAGGACTGTCGCAGCCAGTCACCAAAAACCGGACGTAGTAGATTGTTGGGTGAACGTCCTGCCGTGCCGGGTCGCTTGGTAATGCTCCTGCCCGAGTCTTCCACGCAGTAAACCCAGCAGGACTTGGTTTTGTCCCACCATTCGTTGCCGACAATACCGTGATGTGAAGGATAGCAGCCGGTCGCGATAGTCGCGTGTCCAACACCGGTCTCCGTGACCGCGTGTTCATGATAAGCCTCAGTGAACTGAAAACCATTGTCGAGCAGACGCTTAAAACCGCCGGTCAAGAGCGTTTTCTCCCGAGTCAGATAGTCGGACCGCATTTGATCAACAACTATGACGACTGCCAGCTTGGGTTTTTCGTAGGCATGTATCTGGGTCAGCGCCGCCGCTAACAATGCAATCAACAGGATCAGGTTTCTTCGTGGCAAATGACACTCCTAAAAAATGATGGGACGATGATATGTAATCTCAGCGCTTTGGCAACATCAATAATGTATGTCCACCACCCGCTCTCTTGGCGCGAGCATGGATGGCATACAACTGTAAAAGTATGGTTGCCAACGGCAGCCGTAGTCAATACGTTGTTTCAATGAATCGTGTCTGTAACCGGAGAAAGGAGTTGCGATGAAATACTACTTGCTTGGCAGAAGTGGTCTGCGGGTTTCGGAAATTAGTCTCGGCACAATGACATTCGGAGAAGAATGGGGTTGGGGCGCATCAAAAGAGGAAAGCCACAGGCAATTCGAACTGTACGTTGAACGCGGCGGCAACTTTATCGACACTGCCAATCGCTATACCGAGGGAACCAGTGAACGGCTGGTCGGTGAGTTTGTCGGGGCGAGGCGAGAAGAGTTCGTCATCGCCACCAAGTATACGCTCTATACGCGCAAAGGCGATCCCAATTCCGCCGGAAACCACCGTAAGAACCTCGTGCAATCACTCGATGCCAGCCTCAAGCGTCTCAAGACGGATTATATTGATCTCTATTGGCTGCACGCTTGGGACTATCTGACACCGATCGATGAAGTGATGCGGGCGCTGGATGATCAGGTACGCGCCGGAAAAGTCCTGTACATTGGTATCTCGGATACTCCGGCATGGATCGTGTCGCAAGCCAATATGCTTGCGATGTTGCGCGGTTGGACTCCGTTTGTTGCCTTACAAATTGAGTACAGCCTGATCGAGCGCACAGTTGAGCGCGAACTGTTACCGATGGCGCGAGAGCTGGAATTGACCGTAACTCCTTGGGCGCCAATCGGCGGTGGCTTGCTTACCGGTAAGTACAACAAGAAGAACTTTGATCCCAAGGTTCCGAAACGTTTATCTCCGGAAGGCAAACGGCTGTCAGAGAAGAATCTCGCCATCGCCGAGGAAGTTGAAAAGATTGCTAACGAAATTGGCTGGAAGCCGTCACAAGTAGCGTTGAATTGGGTGCGTCAGCGGGAGCAACAGATGATTCCCATCATTGGCGCGCGAACCACGGCGCAACTGGCGGAGAATCTGGACTGCGTGAACTTCGAGTTGACGCCAGACCAGATTACGAGGCTGAATCAGGTCAGCGCCGTCGAACTCGGATTCCCGCACGATTTCCTGCAGCAGCCGCCGATTCAGGATCTGGTGTACGCGGGGACGCAAGGAAAGATTGCGCGGCGGCGATCATGATTCGCCTTATCGTTTGCACTGATTTCCTTCATCCTCCACTGTGCGCGCATTCCGATTTCCCAGACGACGCGACTGTGTTTGCATAATTATCATTGCTTTTTGGATGCATGTCGACAAAAAGATATTTCAATGTTTCGCGACGATCAGGATCAAGAGGAGATGGTCAAACGCCGAAAAAACAGTTGCGCCCCAAGCGTTAACGTTTATATTCTCTGCCCGTCTTTTTGGAGGGGTTCCCGAGCGGTCAAAGGGAACAGACTGTAAATCTGTCGGCGAAGCCTTCGGAGGTTCGAATCCTCCCCCCTCCACTTTATTCTCTCGCACAGACGCTGTTTTCCCTTGACAAAAACCGAATTGGTGTTATCTTGGTTACGGAGATTTGAATGATATGATTTGCCGAGTTGCTTCCAAGTCGAATTTGAATAGTTGGTGGTGGCAGATGCCGTAGGTATTTCTGCCATGCCGTGTAGATACAGGTGGGAATGCCTAATCGGATTCCCACCTTTTTTGTTGCCTTTTGGCAACGAGGAATCGTGGGAATCGCCGATCCCACGATTCTTTTTTCCCCCTGTATCGGTGGCGTCAGAAAGAGAGAAATGACCAATAGCTGATGAATCCAAACTGAAAGGAGCCAACCATGAAACAGATCAAGACTCTAATGACGGAAAATGATATTCCCCGCGCCTGGTACAACATTCAGGCCGATCTCCCGGTGCCTTTGCCCCCTCCATTGCACCCCGGCACGCTAAAACCAATCGGTCCGTCGGATTTGGCGCCGCTGTTCCCGGAAGCCTTGATTGCACAGGAAGTTAGCCGGGAAAGATTCATTGTGATTCCGGAAGAAGTACGTGACACTTATCGACTCTGGAGGCCGACTCCGCTCCATCGTGCTCGGCGATTGGAGCAGGCATTGGGAACCCCTGCCCGGATTTACTATAAAAATGAGAGCACGAGCCCTTCCGGAAGCCACAAGGCCAACACCGCGGTGGCTCAGGCCTACTACAATAAGATGGCCGGTGTGCGCCGCCTAGTTACTGAAACCGGCGCCGGCCAGTGGGGCAGCGCACTGGCCCTGGCCTGCAAGCTGTTTGGTCTTGAGTGCGCCGTCTTCATGGTTAAAGTCAGCTTCAACCAAAAACCGTACCGACGACTTCTTATGGAGACCTTTGGATCGACCGTGCATGCCAGTCCCTCGGATCAGACCGCTTCCGGTCGAGCCATCTTGCGATCGGATCCCGCTTGCACTGGCAGTCTCGGCATCGCCATCAGCGAGGCGGTGGAGATGGCCGCCGGCAGCGAAGACACCAAGTACTCGCTCGGCAGCGTGCTGAACCATGTCTTGTTGCACCAGACTGTTATCGGCCTCGAAGCGCGGCAGCAGTTTGAGCGGCTCGGCGAATATCCGGACATTCTCATCGGTTGTGTAGGGGGTGGCAGCAACTTCAGTGGCTTCGTGTTTCCTTTTATGCCGGAGCGCTTGAATGGTTCGAAGCAGACGCGTATGATCGCCGTCGAGCCCAGCGCCTGTCCCACACTGACAAGGGGAACATACAGTTATGACTTTGGCGACAG
Organism: uncultured bacterium; assembly: GCA_903903945.1. Lineage (GTDB taxonomy): Bacteria > Zixibacteria > MSB-5A5 > CAIYYT01 > CAIYYT01 > CAIYYT01. The sequence goes on from CAIVAP010000209.1 coordinate 7,635, forward strand.
TGTCGGGCTAACTCCGTTGATAAAGATGTACACATTGGGGAACAAGTTTATGCCTGCTCCCATTCATGCCGGTGGCCTGCGGTATCATGGCGCGGCGCCGTTGCTCTGCCTGCTGCGTCATGAAGGACTCATTGAAGCCGTGGCCGTCGCGCAAACGAAGGTGTTTGAAGCCGCCATCCTGTTCGCGCAGTCCGAAGGAATCATCCCGGCGCCGGAAAGCGCGCATGCCATTCGGGTTGCCGTGGACGAAGCAATACGGTGTCGCGAGACCGGCGAGAAGAAGGTGATAGCCTTTGCACTTAGCGGGCACGGCCATTTCGACCTTGCTGCCTACGAGGCCCACTTGGCAGGTCGCCTTGAAGATCAGGATTTCAACGATGCCGAGGCTGAGCAGGCATTGATAAGTCTGCCGAAGACCGACGCTGCCTGAGATATGTGATGCAACGATGGTTGAGCTTATAGATACGGCGTAAAGTCGAGGAGAATGCTGCCACGCTTGGGGATGAGCTTCTCGGTGACGACATCCGCCATAGCAAACATCTTGCGGGCAGCGACAAACAGATGGTTCTCGGCGTACTTGTCGCTCAAATAAACGACTTTCTTTATGCCGACTTGAATGATCAGCTTGGCGCACTCGTTGCACGGGAAGAGACTGACATAGAGCCGATTACCTGACAGGTTCGCCTGTGTGCTGTTTACGATAGCATTCATCTCAGCGTGACAGACGTAGGGATATTTCGTGTCCAACGGTTCGCCTTCGCGGTCCCAGGGTAGTTCGTCATCCGAACAACCGATCGGGAAGCCGTTATAGCCGATGCCAACGATTTTGTTCTGCGGGCTGACAATGCAGGCGCCAACCTGAGTACTGGGGTCTTTGCTTCGTTGTGCCGATAGTAGCGCGACAGCCATGAAGTAATCGTCCCAACTCAAATAGTCACTACGCTTGTGCATCCGTTACTGTGCCTTTGCTTTTGCTCGTGAGTCGTCTGCTTTCGTCGCTGACATATAAGCGATTTCGTTGGCGGCAGGCAACCCCTTTCTTGTTGCGTTGCTGCAATCAATATGTGGCCCAGAGAATTTCTTGGCATCGGCGCCAGAAACGATTATAGAATCGGCAACATGCCGGAGTGGTGAAATTGGTAGACGCACCGGACTCAAAATCCGGCGGGGCTTACACCCCGTGGGGGTTCGATTCCCCCCTCCGGCATTAGCTTAACGGATTTCGCGGCCGGCTCGCTCTCCCCCCAGCGAGCCGGCTCCAAGACTTCAACAATCTACCCAAACCGTTCGTGTCCAGATTTAGCTGACGTCAAACAAGCCAAAACCCTCAAACTAATCATTAAAGATATTGCTGGGACAAGACACCAGGTCTCAGCATCTTCACGATTGACTTCTGGGTGTCTCAGAAACAAGAAATTCCCTTTGTGAAAATGGGAAAAAGAGTTAAATTCGCGACGGAAGATGCGATTGAGTGGATTGAAAACAACAAGTAGTATCCGATTCCATAATATGGCGATTTTCAAGAGAAATAAGACTTACTACATTCAGTACTATTCGCAGGGAAGACGGTATCGCGAAGCTATTGGGACAAATCACCAACCTCCTTTGAGCCCCGAACGCAGGCGCGAAGCGATATCGTTGCTCCAGATTCCCGTAAGCGAAATGGGAAAATATGGACAAGCTGCACAGTCCCAAATTAGCCCCAAGCGGAACATTTCTCAAATTAACCAAACGGGTTGCTCAGTCAACTCGTTATCAAATAGCGTCTTACACAGTTTGCCCTCGTAGCTCAGATGGATAGAGCAAGGGTTTCCTAAACTTCCGCCTTGGACTCATATGATCTCCTAACCTGCCGTCAACTAATGGAGTAGCGAGATTGGCAGACGCAAGGGATTTCA
>CAIVAP010000210.1 GCA_903903945.1 uncultured bacterium
GGGATACAGCGGGACCATTCTGCATTACAACGGCACGGCCTGGAGCGCCATGACAAGCGGTTCCACCGCTGAGCTCTCCGGTGTCTGGGGCAGTTCGGGCAGCAATGTCTTTGCCGCGGGAGACAACGGCACCATTCTGCAATACAACGGCACGGCCTGGAGCGCCATGACGAGCGGTTCCACCGCTTCGATCCCTGGTGTCTGGGGCAGTTCGGGCAGCGATGTCTTTGCGGTCGGATATGGCGGCACCGCAGGCACGATTCTGCATTACGACGGGACGACCTGGAGTGTCATGAAAAGCAGTCCTGGCGCCTGGCTCTATGGTGTCTGGGGCACTTCGGCGAACGACGTCTTTGTGGCCGGCGGGGTAGGGACCATTCTCCACTACGGCCCGTAGGGGGCGGTCGATTGTTCCAGGCCGATTGTAGCGGTTCAGCCAGAATCGTACGCGGTATGGCGCTCGGGAGATAACCGTTAACCCACCCAACGGGTGGGAATTTGTGACCGAGGCGAATGTGGACTCGCACCCACAAAAAACCCTCCGAAGTTCTTATTCCTCAAAGGGCTAATTTGGTAGCGGGGGCAGGATTTGAACCTGCGACCTTCGGGTTATGAGCTTTTTCAGCATCCCTAATACGGGACAATACTGGACACTAAGGGACAACAGCGGCAAAGATTTACGGTTTTCATTTTGTCCGGTGTTGTCCCGTTTTGTCCCTTGTTACGGCCTGTTATGTTAGACAGGTGTTAGAAGACAGTGTATGTCAAACGTGGATACTTATAGCGCCTGTTCTTACATTTCTGCACGCTCTGTCAAGAGGTGGACGGATTCGAACCCCCAACTCGAGTTGGGGGACAAGGATCTAAGCCCAGGTCTGACGAATCTGTGACATCGCACTCTGCCTCATATTGCGAAACGCTTCTGATTATCTATGTCCCGATCCGGTTACACAATGCCCTGATCACGATTCTCCATTTTCTGGGCAAAATTGCTTAGCATAAGCTAATGCGGATGACTATGCCGGAGGATATGCGGTCGCTCAAGGCCATGGGCTAGCATCAGACCTTCATCATTAAAGATATCTACAGCTAAACCATCGGCAATCAGCCGACCACCATCGATGACGATAACGCGTGTACAGACCTCCACAACAAACTCAAGGTCGTGAGTCGCTATTAGCATGGTCTCCGGCATCTTTAACAAGAGACTCCTAAGTTCCCTCCGTCCTCTCGGGTCAAGCCCGCTTGTTGGCTCATCCAGTGCCAATACCTTGGCATCGCAGGCGAGCAGGCCAGCCAGGCATATTCTCCGCTTCTCACCTTGGCTGAGCTCATTGGTATGCCGCCTTTCAAAACCGGACAGGCCAACTTTCGTCAAGACTCCCTGTTCTATTATATCAATTTCATCGCTACTTTTTCCCAATTGCTGCGGGCCGAAGGCAATATCCTCATGAACGGTCGGCATGAAGAGCTGATCGTCGGGATCCTGGAACAACATCCCTGTCATCGAACGAACCAACGGGAAATTGGTCTCCAGTACGGGGATTTCCATGATATGAACGCATGCCGTTCTCGCCGACTTTTCCGGCAGAAGGCCGTTGAGATGCCATAGCAGAGTGGATTTGCCAGCTCCGTTCGGGCCGATTAGCCCAACCTTCTCTCCTTCATCAATTGATAAGGAAATGTTCTTCAAGGCTACCATGTCATTGGGGTAGCTATAGGACAAATTGGCCACATCTATTGCTTTCATACTTTCCATCCTCGCGCGCACATTGCTGCATAAATCCTCTCGGCCCGCTTTGAGGTTCTGACAAAGAGGTGCCCTATCACAGTGGCATTGGAATGCCAGATGCGCCACCTTTCGCGCTTGAAAACCCTGCTGGAACGCGCCCGGCCCATCCGCTCGGCTTCGAAAAGCAATAGGAACAAATACCTGTACATCAGGGAAATGTTGGTAACAAGAATTCCAGGCAAGCGCAGTCGTCTGAGGAGATTCAGCAGATCCAGGAATCTTGTAGAGGCAACCAGCGTTACCATGGCAAGGAGACTTATGGTACCTTTCAGTATCAAGGAAAGGAATACGGTTCCTCCGTGGGGTTGCATAATGGACAACATTGCTGCCACAAGGACGAAGGGTTCAAAAATCAGAACTCGCTTGAATATCAGCCATATCGGAAGTCTCGATGAAACGAGGAGACCGATTAGCAGCGTGGCGATGACCGCATAACCTCGCCAGCAGGTTCGCGGCAGTGCGACCGCCGCAACAATAGCAGCAATAGCAAAAGTGAATTTGAACGAAGCCGGAAGCTTGTTCAGAAAGCCTTGCCTGTCTATGTATGGATCGGAGATTTGCAAGATCGTGCTCTAGTCTTTATGAATGGCTGGCTGCTTCCTTCTTACGGTGCGTCACTATCCGCGCTAGAATGAATGACAGCACAAATGCGAGAAGCGTGCCGATTACTCCGGCCAGGATAGTCGAAACACTCGACGACGCAATCCCCTGAACGCCATAGTCGGCGAGAGGCGATGGAATTACGGCTTTAGACGATACCGCACTGCTGAAACCGATTACTTCAGCCACCTTTTCAAGGCCGTCAGGCCAGCTTGAGGCAAAAGGCGATATGAACAGCACGAGCCCCAGTGAGACTACAAGCCCGTATCCGAGCAGGGGCCGGAGACCGGTTTTTGACTGCTCACCGTCTGAAGCCAGCCTTATGTCAGGGGAGAGTCGCAAGATTGCCGCTACAACAAAGGTCGTAATTGTGGCTTCCCCAATTCCGATCAGCATATGGATACCAGCCATTGCCGGGAAGACAACGCCCCATTGAGCGGTTCCAGATACCGCCAATTGTCCGGCGCATGCTATGGAGGCAGCCACGGTGGAAATCCAAGACGCAAAGGCAATGGCTGTGAAGCGAGCCCTTTCACTCGTACCCAGGATTCGGCGAAGCAGTCTGTAAGCGGCATATCCGACAAGCGGGGCAACGACCGCCATGTTGAATATATTGGCCCCCAAAGCAGTTATACCACCATCTGCAAACATCAAACACTGCAGAATCAGCACGGAGGACATGACGACCACCGCCGCACTCGGTCCAAGCAAAACCGCGACAAGAACCGCACCAATTAGATGGCCAGAGGTACCACCCACAACTGGGAAATTGAGCATCTGGGCGGCAAACACGAAGGCCGAAGCCAGGCCCATTTGGGGTATGCGGGACGAGGGGAAGGTCCGCTTCACCTGCCGGATCGCCATTCCCAAGCCGGTCGCCGCGACAACCCCGCTGGCAATCGCTGTTTTCGGGTCTAAAAAACCATCAGGGATATGCATAGTTATCTCGTGCGATCTTGCTTCGCCTCTTCCTTTACCTTCGTTACTACATAGAGATATTTCAGCGTCATAGTTCCATTATTTCTCATCAGGTGCTTTGTGAACGGAGGAACGTAAGCAACCTGACCTGTTGTTAGTGAATTATCGGTGTCACCACTGTGTAAGACAGCTTGTCCACCCAAAATGATGATCATCTCTTCATATGCTTCAGTCGAGTGTTCTTCGCCAGAGCACTTGGGAAGCAGACACACAAATCCGGAACGAATCTTAGAGCTTACCGGCGGCTTAAGCACCGAAGCATAGCTTATATCATTAATGGGAAGGTTGATAATCTGTATCGATTGGGTTGACAGACTATCGTTCGGAGCATCCACAACTCTTTTCGAAGGCGCTTGTGCCCATACGCTATGCATAAGCATCAGTGTTAGGGGAATCACAGCGAGTCGGATAGACTTAATGATCATGATACTCTCCGGTCGTGGTCATGGTTAACTTTCCATGTTTAACACCCTTGGCGGTAATCAGTCGGTCAGCCAGTTGCTTGATAATGTTCGCCTGTCCGCGCACGGCCAATATTTCCATGCAGTTGTTATGATTTAAGTGCGCATGCAGAGTAGAAATGATATGTTCGCCATAATCATGCTGGATCGAGGTCAGAAGCGTCTGAAGATTTCGCTTATGGTGATCGAAAACGATGGTGATGGTCCCGGCGATTTTTCGATTCCCTATCTTCCCCCGATACTCTACAAGTTCGTTGCGAACCATATCAGCGATCGCCTGGGAGCGATTCGCAAATCCCTTGGCCTCTACCAGGTCATCGAGCAGTGCCAGCAAATCCTTTGACATTGAGACACCGAATCGGTGCAGGTTCTTCTTCATCGTGCTACCTTTCGGAAGAAAAGTAACACGACACCATCGTGAAGTCAATAGATTCGGAGGACAATTCCAAGCGTAAGTTGTCTCACAGTCCGTTTCCGGCCATACTTCGTCTGCAAATCGAGATGCAAGCGTAATCCATCATGACACCTTCAAATCAGACACAAGAAAAAGCCCCTGGGTCAGTTGCAGAGTAAGGTCATGTGGACCGACATATCTCATTGTCCTTGTGAACATCAGGTGTCCAACCTCGTCGTAAGTCATTGGCAATGAGTTAGAAACTGGGATGGGACAGGGGAATAGGTAATTCGTCCTACCCCTTGCACCAACCCAACACATTGTGGCACGATGATTTGGAGGCGAGGGGAGGGCAAACCCCCGGCTCGCGTTGGGAGACAAGGACTTAAGTGGCATTGCGACAAAAATGTGCCCGCTTTCTGCTGCCATGGCCAATCAGAGGCAAAGCCCTCGACGTTCTGGTTTTGAGCTTTTTCAGCATCCCTGACACGGGACAACACTGGACACTAAGGGACAACAGCGGCAAAAACTTACGATATTCATTTTGTCTGGTGTTGTTCTGTTATATCCTGTGTTACGGCCTGTTTTGTTAGGTAGGTGTTAGACGGGCGATATGTTTTTCACGGTTACATAAGTCTAACCAACAAACGACCTGTTTACTTCTGCTGAACATCCAGGCATTGCAGTACGCTCCAATCACTAAGGATTTCAAATCATGCCAACCGACTTGCGGGTCAACCTCCGCTTGTGTCAGATTTAGTTGACGGCAAACGCGGCAGAAGCGAAAGCCGCATGTGTTAATGTGCCGATTTCCGTTGTTTGGATTACCTTGGATCGATCGCATGTGGCAACGCTAAGGCGTTGGCCAGGGATGGGAGGCTGAGTTCGGGTACATCACTACACCATAGCCCTTATCGGCGACTTGACTTTGCACCTAGTAGCCGCCATTTTGGCCTTAGAGATGAAGAGGTGAATAATGAAAGATCATAACAAGACAGACTTCGACGAAAAGGCCACCACGTGGGATGCAGACCCGCGACGGGTCAAGCTCGCCAACGATGTCGCAGATGCAATAATCAGAGAAATGAAACCTACGCGGGATATGGACGCCCTCGACTATGGCTGCGGCTCCGGTCTCGTTACTCTCCGCATTCAACCGCACATAAGAAATATTACTGGTATAGATAGCTCAAAGGCGATGCTCGAGGTTATTCAGGCTAAGGTGGAAAAACTTGAACTCAAAAATGTTCGCACTCAATTTGTGGATTTTGAACGGGGCGGAAAAGCAGTAGGAATGTTCCATCTGATTGTTAGCAGCATGACCTTCCACCATGTAAACGAACCGGCTTTGCTCTTAAGAC
>CAIVAP010000211.1 GCA_903903945.1 uncultured bacterium
ACAGTTAACACCGTCAACCGGAACCCAGCGATAGAGCGTATCGTGACAACCGCGAGTCCGATCGACCTCGCTACCATAGCGGACGTCTGCGATGTCGATGACTTAATGGAGGAGCGTCCCCTTTTCCCCGCAACCCGTTCCGGCTCTTTGGCAATTTGACGGATGACTTGATCCTGTCGTTGTCGCACGTGTTTACCCTATGGGGACATATCATTCCCGCGAAAGCCGCAAGTCGGCTCTGAAACGCGCGAAACGACTATCAAGACACGATCGGAAACCCAAGATCAAACAGGCCAACCATCCGCCTGCGGGAGCCACCGGCCTAGACCCGCTTGTTCTTTGACATCGTGAATATTGAGTGGAAGCACACAGCGCTGCTTCGACCGCTGTGCTATTCGTTTCGCAAAGCCTCTATTGGATCAATACGGGCTGCGCGAGATGCCGGGTAGAAACCTGCCAGCAGACTGACTCCGACGCCGATAGCCAAAGCGATCAGGATCAACCAGATGGGAATTGCGAACAATTCCGTCGCCGGAATGTCTTGCTTTGCCATCACCATTTTCGCGACCGCTGATGCGATGCGCGTGATAAGCCAGCCGAACGTTATTCCGAACAATGAACCGAGAACGCCGATCATTCCCGATTCGGCGAGAAAGAGAAACCGGATTTCGCGTTCGTCCGCTCCCAGTGACTTAAGAACACCGATCTCGCGTTTGCGTTCGAGGATCGACATCACCATGGTGTTGACAATCCCCAGCGATGCCGTGATCAACGCGATTAGTCCGATGAGCCCCAACGCCAGATCGAAATAGACGAAGAACTTGCGTATCTCGTCGAACTGCTCGGCGAAACTAAAGGCGCGAAATCCCAATGTTTCGACCGAATCGCGAACCGTCTTGTGCAGCGCGCGCGGATCCAAGTCCAGAGTAACCATAGGATAGTTTTTGTTCGCCGTATCTCCCTTGCCTACGAATAGGACACCGCTGTTTATCGCCGCCAAGAGTTCGGTTGGGTCACCGCTGAATCCGTTTGTAAAGCGCGCAGCCGTTGCTTGGGGAATGATGATCGACCCTGTCCTCAGTTGGTGGGACTCGCGCTTTTCAATCACGCCGCAGATCGTCAACGTATCGGAGATTTCCTCTCTGCAGTTTAAGAAGCCGTTGACGAATCTTTGCGCAGCGCCGCTCAGCTCGTTGGTGATTACTCGGCTACGGTACTCCCTGTACCACAGGGAATCGAACGAAATCCGCTTCAGTCGATCCCTGATCGTTTCTCCCTTGTCATTTACGATGTGTACCAGACCACTGTCAAAACTCGTAACCTTGACCGAGATTACGATCGAACGACCGACAAGCGAATCCGGTTCCTTAAATCCCCAGGACTTCACTAGTTCCTCGTTCACCAGCACCTGCCGCGTGGTATCACTGCTGAATGGTTTTCCCGCCAGAATCCGGGAGAAAAGTTTGGTTCGGAGCACCGCTTCCGGAAGGGTCTGTGCCTTGGCGGATATCGTGGAATCCCCTAACTTAGCCGTAACGCTGATCGCTTCATAAGGGTAGACCAGATTAATGCCGGGGATAAGAGAAAGCTTCCCGATCGCCGACTTATCAAGCACGGCGGCTTGGACTGAATCGGTCTTGTCGGATTTGTTCTTCGGATACACCTGCATGGTTGTAAGCAGGCCGAGTTCCTCAAACTGCTTGGTGATATACTGTTGATTTCCGGCTCCGAAGGAAAGCATCGAGACGAATGCCGCAATGGCAATAACCACGCCCGAAACCGTCAGGAATGTCCGCAACTTCATGCGCCAAAGATTGCCCGTCGAAACCGCTACAAAATCAGTGAAGGTCACGAAATTTCCCCATTCGTAGGCGATGAAGTCTCACCTCCGACGATGTGTCCGTAGTCCATTCGGATGATTCGCGTCGCATACTGCCGGGCTAGGTCGAGATTGTGCGTTACCATAACGACGGTAATGCCTTGACGATTGAGTTGGGCCAGCAGCGCAATGGTCTGAACGGCGTTATCATGATCGAGATTGCCGGTAGGTTCATCTGCCAGCAGGATCGCCGGATTCTTGACGATTGCTCTGGCCATCGCGACCCGCTGTTGTTCTCCCCCGGAGAGGTCGGCGGGACGGTGAGTGATGCGATCCAGAAGACCCAACTGATCAAGCACGGCAGTCGCGCGCGCACGACGTTCTCGCCGTGGTGTACCATTGAACAGCAGCGCCGTCTCTACGTTCTGTAATGCAGTATAGTGCGAGATTAAGTTGAATGACTGAAACACCATCCCGATTTGCCGAGCACGATAGGCCGCCAGTTCCCGGCGGGACAGCGTGTAAAGGAAGCGGCTTTCCATTTCAACCGTGCCGGTAGTCGGCGTATCCAGCCCGCCAAAAATGCCAAGCAGAGTTGACTTCCCGCATCCTGATGACCCGACGATCACGACGAATTCCCCGCGTCGCACACTGAGATTCACTCCGTCCAGTGCACGGACTTCGTACCCACCGCGTCGAAAGTATCGACAAAGATCGTGTGCCGCCAGATATGCGTTTTCAAGAGAGTTGATGGAATTCCTCCGTCTCCATGTGAGACAATACGCAGGATTGACAGATAGGTTGCCGACCCCGCGTCGCAAACCACGACAATACCGCTGCGGAACCGGACTGCTGACCGGAAGATTACATGGTCAGTTCGCCGGCGCTACAAGTATTCTCACTGAACAACGCACTACCCGAAATTCAAGGGGAGTGCAGACGACGTGGAATGACCAAGCAGTCGATATTGCGGATAACGGGACAAGCTGAGGCGGAAGAGGATAGGTAAACAAAAACAATGCGGAGAGTGAGGGATTCGATAGGTGTTTTTTGATCAAGTTGCTGTGGCCCAATGTTTTCGGCATAATTCATTGTGTTATTGATGGTTGGGTACTGCAAGTTTGTTGCAGTTCGATTGAGTTACTGCAAGTTGGATGAAGTTGGCGGTTAGAAAAGCGTTAGAAAGGCGGGCTGTCTGAATTGATTCATTCGCTTCCGTTGACGAGGTCGATCTTCTCTGTAATGACGATGCAGAGATGCTCGTCGAATGGGGAAAATGGTGTCGTTATTTCAGATGACTATGCCTGCCCTTTTGCTCGATTGTCAGGGAATAGACTTGTGTCCTCGACCTTCGGGTTATGAGCTTTTTCTGACGCCCAACTCACAGATAACACCGGACAATAAGCCGTAACAGGAGCAAGAACTTACATGAGTTCCATTTGTCCGGTGTTGTCCCTTATTGTCCCTTGTTTTGGCTCAGTTTGTTAGCAAAGTGTTAGCAAGCGCTGTATGTCAAACGTGGACTATGAGCGTACTAATCTAGCCGTCTTAGGATATTATCCTCCACCTGCAGGAGGTCGAGGTCTATTGTCTTGTGGCGGTTTGTCATCGCCTCGGCGCGGTTCCTGCTGGGGAGGTTGCGCTTGATCCGCCTTGTTGAGAGCTTCGAAAATCAGTCGCTTCAGTTTGCTGTGCTGTTCTG
>CAIVAP010000212.1 GCA_903903945.1 uncultured bacterium
CACCCTTCCAACGAAACAACAAATTACTCTCCGAGAAGTCCAATTCTCGCATCGGGTACCTCCTGTAAATGATTCTGCTAAACAAGGATGTACCCGTTTGCTTTCCCAATACCAAATTTACACAAAAGAATTTACGCTATGGCGATGTTTCTGTGCACTCAGGCGTTATCCGAACATCACGAGCGTGCTCGGTTGGGCGCACGCCATTCGCCCCTACTCGTGGTTGGTGTCCGACACGATCGACAGACCCATGTGGCCATCAAAATGGAATCCTGATGGCACAAGAAAAGGCGGTGCTTGCAGTAGGGGATTGTTGAAAAACTGCTGTCGCTTTGAATGTCGCGACTGAAGTCGCTCCTACAGCTATTTCACACGGACTGCTAACATGACTTGTAGGAGCGACTTCAGTCGCGACCTGCTTTCTCTAACATAACTGCGACATTCAGCGCGACAGCATTAGCGAGTCTATTTCAACAGTCCCAGTAGCAGTTTTTCGCGGCTTTCGAGGGCTTTCCCGAGTCCTTGACGGTATCCGCGCAACTCAATTTGCAAGAAAGCCTTGACAGATCGCTCCACCACAGTTATCTTGCGATTGGTACATCTATGAGTTTCTTTAGGAGCATGCCATGACCCGTAAACTACTTCTTCTCTTGTTTGTCTTCACGATCACCGGTTCTCTCTCTGCACAAAACAAGCCAGCAGTCACCGATCAGGATATTGCCGCCTTGCAGCAGACAATCGATGCCAAGGGCTACCACTGGATTGCCGGTCGAACGACTGTCTCTGAGTTGCCAGCCGAGGAACGGCTAAAGATGCTTGGCTACCAACCGCCGAAAGGCTATGACGAATGGCTTGCCCAGCAACCGAAGTTTAAGGCCGATCTCAGAATGGCCACGCCGACAATTTTTGACTGGCGCGATTCGGGAATTATGACCCCGGTCAAAGATCAGGGAGGCTGCGGCAGTTGCTGGGATTTCGGCGCCGTAGGTGCTTTCGAGGCGGCCATTAAACATCGTGACGGCATCGAATACGATCTCTCCGAACAACAGGCGTTATCTTGCAATACCCATGGGGCCAGTTGTGACGGTGGTTGGACGGAACCGGTGTACGAGCTATTCAGGGACTTCGGCGCTGTCAGCGAAACCTGCATGCCCTATCAGGCCAACGACGCTGTTCCATGCACTCAAGATCAATGCCAGGTAGTAGTCAAGCTAGAAGGTTGGGAGTACGTTGCCGAAGATGTCGCCTCCATCAAGCAGGCTGTTCTCCTGGGACCCGTTACCACTACTTTCACCGTCTACACCGATTTTTTCAACTATACTAGTGGCTGCTACCAACATGCTTGGGGAGGTGTTGAAGCTGGTCATCTTGTCGTGATTGTCGGCTGGAATGACAATGCCTGCGGCGCAGGCCAAGGCGCCTGGATATGCAAAAACAGTTGGGGGCCATACTGGGCTCACCTCGGCGGCTACTTCCTTATCAAGTGGGGCGACAGCGGGATCGGCAGCAATAACGTGCGACCTCTTACGGATTCCGATTGGGATGATGACGGAGTCGTCAATCTTATTGATAACTGCCCCTGGATTTCTAACGCAAATCAACTTGATTCCGATCAGGATAGCATCGGCAACGCTTGCGACAATTGTCCTGACGTAGCCAATCCCACGCAGTCCAATGTAGATGCCGACAGTCTCGGCGACGCCTGCGATCCTGACATCGACAATGATGGCATGTTGAACGCCGCCGACAACTGCAAGTATGTTGCCAACCTGTCACAAACCAACAGCGATGCCGATAGTCTTGGTGACGCCTGCGACAACTGCCCGTTGGTAAACAATAATGATCAATGGGATTCCAATAGCGATGGAGTCGGTGACTGGTGCGACGGCAATGTGCATATTCATCCGGGTCCGATCCTCACCAACGCCTACTACCTCCAAAACTACAACCTGACACTTCAGAGTGCTGGTGGTGTAGGTCCCTTCACGTGGTTGCTTGTATCGGGCGACTTGCCTTACGGGCTGAGTTTCGACGACGGCACGATTTCCGGCACGCCGACCTGGAAAGCAACTTTCTATTTCACAGTCGCCCTGCGTGATGGTAGTACTCCGGCCAAGGTCGACACAGCCGCGCTGGCTCTAACCGTCACAGACCCGCCAGCCCCGCCCTATGTTTGTGGCGACGCCAGCGGTAATGGCACCGTAAACATCTCTGATGCCGTTTACCTTATCGCGTTCATTTTCTCAGGTGGTTCGGCGCCATCGCCATTACTCGCTGGTGACGCCAACTGCAGTGGGTCGGTTAATATCTCCGATGCGGTGTATCTGATCGCCTACATCTTTAGCGGCGGTTCGAGTCCGGGCTGCAAATAGGGCCGTCCGCTACTGGCTGACGATCGTCTACGAGCGCATGATTGAAGAGCCGGCAGATTGTTTTGCATCTGCCGGTTTTTTTGTCACTGCGTGGCTTCGCCTTTTTCAAGTACGGAGTGCTTTTGCTTCTCTTGCCCAATGGGATAAATCCGTGTATTTTGATATGACAATATCTTCAAGGGAGAAGTGTTGAATATGAAAAGAATTACTGCCGCTAGTTTATGCCTTATCTTGGTGCTACTGTGTTTGACCCCCGGCTGCGGCGATGACAGACCGAGTGGCCCGATTCTTGGTGATTTTGCCTATCCACTGCAAGTCGGCCAGATCTGGAAATACTCCGGGAGACAATATGACTTCAATTTTGTTCCGGAAAGCCTTGCCACCAACCACAGCACTTCCTACAGCTATGTCTCGACTGTTCAAGTCATGCAGAAGACCAAGTTGTTGGATACTCTCGATGTCTATAGCTTTCGGGAGATTGTCGTACAATCCGGCGCGTCCACTTACGAGTGTTGGCATTACTACAACAATCGCCCCGATGGTCTCTACAACTATGCTTACGGTGGCACCAATTCCTGGATGCTACCTCGGAAGATTGCGCCGACTCAATATCAACTCATGTTTCACGGGAAAGCGCTCGGTGAAATTGAGAAGCTGGTAGGAACGTCGCTCTTAAGTCCTTCGGGGCTGTCGCCACAGTCAGATTCGCTGATGGAGATTGAGGACCCACCTTTTCACAGTCTGAAGTACCCGCTCATTGCGGGAAGCGAATGGCCTGTAAGAATTCCGCCCAGGCTTTCGCCCATCAACAAGAAGGCGATTGACAGAGTTCAGGTACAGACCCCTGCCGGCATTTTCACCAGCGCGAGAATTCAGTGGCTGTATGATATCAATAACGATGGCAATTGGGACTCGGATATCGAAGCGTACGATTGCATTTCCCCAATCGGGCTGGTTAAGCGTACTCGGGTGTACCACAACGTCACAGTCACGACTCACGAATACCCGCTGGGCATCGGCACATGCGACATCGCCGAAGTCTGGGAATTGACTCAGACGCAGGGCGGGCAATAGCGGCAGCTAACGCTTGACCGCCAGCATCAATCCGTCTCGCAACGGCTGTAGAGTACAAAGTGCGTCCGGTAGCGCATAGGCCATGCGGTTGAATTTCAGGATGCCGGCCGTCCCCGGTTTCGGCGGTTTTTCGGTCACGACACGCCCGGACCTGAGAGTGTTGTCCGTAGCCATAATCCCACCTTTACGCAACTTGGGCCAGGCAATTCCCAATGCCGCCGGATACTGCTCCTTGTCGACATCACAGAGGATGATGTCATACTTTCCTTTCGCCTTCCGCATCGATTCCAACGCATCTCCTTCATGCCAAATGATCTTCTTGCCAACACGAGCGGCTTGGGCATGTTTGCGACCCCGTGCGATATTTTCTTTGTCAGTTTCCGTACACTCAATCGTCCCGCCGGCGCGCATCACCAACGCCATAAAAATAGCCGAATAACCATACCCTGAACCCATCTCGAATATGCGCTTGGCGCCGGTCAGAATCACAAGTTGCTGTAAAAATCGCCCTGTAAGCGGACCAATAATCGGGAAGCCATGTTTGGCGGCGTATTGTTCCATCTCCAGCAAAACCGGATGACTTGCGGGGGTCAGTTTGTGCAGATAGCTGTTGATGGCTGGATCGGTGATGTTCATTAGAGTGCTCCTTGGTCGATCAATCAGTATGTTCTATTATACGTTGGCGCTCCTGCTCGTGACAACGAATACGAAGCATTACAGCATGTGATGATTCTGCTTCTTTGCATGACAGCTATAAGGCCGTCACATTCTCTGGGACGGCTTGATTTCACTGTTTCCCCTTGGTGGAACCAGGCCGCTCGTTTATCTTATGGATTGGAATGCAATACTCACACCACAGGAACGCGGCCGACCTCTCTCACCAGATCAAGACCAAAGCTTATGAACTTGGTTTTCAGCGCTGTGGCATTGCCCCGGCCGGTTATCTTGATCAGGAAGCGCCTCGTCTCAAACGCTGGCTTGATGCCGATATGAATGGCGAAATGGGTTACCTGGCGGACAAAATTGACATACGGCTTAACCCGTGCAAGTTGCTGGTAGGCGCTAAGTCAGTCATCTGCCTTGCCCATAGCTACTATACTGATAAGAAACCGTCAGATCCAACAGCGCCCAAAATTTCGAAATACGCTCAGGGTGGCGATTACCATCGGGTGCTCAAAAAGAAAGCCAATGCGCTGCTCGAATATCTGCGAGGAGAGGTTGGTGAGTTTCAAGCGGCAGTTGCGGTTGATTCGGGAACGGTGTTGGAAAAGGCCTGGGCTGCGCGCGCCGGCATCGGCTGGGTTGGCAAGAACAGTCTGATCATTTACCGTGATTCCGGCAGCTTCATGTTCCTGGCGCTAGTGATTGTTGATCTTGAGTTGGAATATGACCATCCTTTGACAGACTCTTGCGCGCATTGCACTCTCTGCATCGAAGCCTGTCCCACCGGTGCGATTGTTGAACCGCACGTGGTTGATGCCAGAAAGTGCATTGCGTATTTGACGATTGAGATCAAGGGCGACTTGCCGACAGACAAAAAGGGCAAACTCGACAACTGGATTTTCGGCTGCGATGTTTGTCAGGATGCTTGCCCATGGAATCGCAAGGCACAACCGCATGGCGAACCGGAGTTTAATGCACCGAATGAGTTGTACCAAATGACGGCTCTCGAATGGCAGGATCTGACGCAAGAGACATTCAACCGCTTGTTCAAAGGCATACCGCTGGCACGCGGTGGCTACACGCGCCTGAGACGTAACTTGGATTTTGTTCGTTTGCCGTAGGGGGGACACCGCGATCTGTGCGATGAAACATATCTGTCGAAATGCTGTTACGATGATCTGATGGACAGACTGAAGCAACAGATCAGGACTACCCTGGCCCGGCACTCCAGGAGCGTTGCGTCAGAGGAAAAATTCACACCGTCGGCGGTGCTGATCCCAATCTTCCATAAGAACGGCGAGCCGCACCTGCTACTGACCCTGCGCACCGAGACTGTTGCATCGCATAAGGGGCAAATTTCGTTTCCCGGCGGCACACGTGAAAATGGCGATCGCGATTTGCTGGCAACGGCGCTGCGTGAAACTTTCGAGGAAGTCGGAATCAGACCGGAGGATGTTGAGGTTCTCGGTGAACTGGATGACTTGTTGGCGGTCACCAATTTCGTCGTTACGCCCTTTGTTGGCGTGTTCCCATATCCCTATGACTTCAAGGTCAGTTATGACGAAATCGCGGAGCTGATTGAAATTCCACTTTCGTTCTTTGTGGATTCCCGCAATCGCCGTACGGAAGAATGGTTGTATCGTGGTCGCAAGGCGACTGTCTACTTCTACGACTACGGCAAGTACACTGTCTGGGGTGTAACCGCACGAATCCTCAAGGGCTTTGTTGATCTCTGTATCCCAAGCGAGCCATCGTAGTTTGGCGCATCACCCGAGCAACGCGGTGTATTCCTGATACGGGATGACCGGCCAGGTCTCCGTTTCGAGAATGCCACGCGCGTTGATCTCGCTGGCAACCTTAAACGCAAGCTTCTGGTCGGCGGCGTCAAACACCGCCAAATAATCGTACCGACCCAGCGTCGCAAAAAGACTGGTAATCTTGATACCGCTCTCACTAAAAGCGTCCAGCGACCTGTTCACCTGATGCGACAAATCGGGGTGCACCTTCTTGGCGTTGGGGTTGATCGTCATGGCCATTATATACGATGCCACACGTTCTCCTTTGAATTATGCCTTTTGCGGAATGATAAGCGATAATTATCGCTTCGGCAAGATTCAATTGAAAGGTTTTCGTCTTGCCGGTTGCCAATGAGAAGGGTGCGGAAACCTCGTCCCGAAAACGATGTCTTCTACTTGTATTCTACTCTTACTTCAGGATCAAAAGTAAACTGTGGCTTCTTTCGTGTGCGGGCGAATTCCATCCCCTCTTGCGCCAAACCGACCGTCAGAAACGGCAGACACAGAGTGGCATCGGCATAAACGGCCACCGTCCGCGCTTGCTGGTTGATCTTGCCCCACGATTCGGCTTCGCTGAACGTGCAACCCGACAGTCCACCCCAGTGCGGGGCATCGGCAGTAATCTGAATCGCATACTTGTGACCGTCCGGAGCGTCATCAAAGAGGATATCCGCCGTCACCGCTGATTGATTGACGAAGTTCTTTGGCACACCGCCACCGATATAAATCACGCCCGATTGTTTCGATCTGCCGAACAACCGCGCCGTCTCCAAGGCGTCACTGACGACATCGATCTGCACACTCTTCTTGAGCCGATGCACCGCGCCTGCCAGAGCAATACCGTACGACGAATCGGCAAACGACGGGCAATAGACAGGCACACCATGCTTGTACGCCGCCGTCACTATGCCCTCAGTCTTTTGCTTCGTGGCCAAGTGTTTCCCCCACAGCGAAAACATCTCACGCGTACTGTAACCGCGCTTCGGGTCGAGCGTGTTCATCGCCCAGTCACCGAAGTATTCATCCAGCAGCCGGAACTCTTCCTCGTCCGCATACGTGTCATACATCCGATCAACCATCTCGTGGCGCAGTTCCGTGTCGTTGATGTTCGGTGTGCCGATAAAGTGATGTCGCCCGAGCGTCTCGTGCGCGTCATGGAACAAATTCGCGCCCGTCGACACCAGCACATCGATCATCCGGTTCTCGATCAGAAAGACAATCAGCGAACGCATTCCGGCGGGTACCATCGCGCCCGACAGACCAAACCAGATCACGACTTCGTCCTGTAACATCCGCTTCCAGATGTCAAACGCGATTCCCAGCGAACGCCCCTGAAAGGAAATACCCAGCATCTCATTCAGAACCTGCGCCGTGCTCTTGGAGCTATTGGGCAGAAATGGTATCGTGGGTGTTTGCAAGTGCTTCTTCATGGTCGATTATTCCTAACTCTCTTCCAATATCAACATCGCCGCCGCCAATACTGTCGTCCAGTTGCCGCGTTTATCCCCTTCCGCCGACTGCGTAGTGTTGCGCGAATAGACGATCTCGCCTTTCAGTTTCCAGATTTCCTTGTTCTCGTCATACGACTTGTCCAGATCGATTTCCAAACCCATCGTCGATCCCAACATCTGTACGGCGAGGTCCTCGGCGTAGTCACCGGCGAATTTCTGTGTTTGTCCGCAGGCGTGATGCTCCGACAGATAGCCGAATTTCGACTTATCTTTCGGAATCGCCAATCCGATCGATGCCGTGATCAGCCGGTGCGGTTCGTTGGTTGATTCGCGACTCATCACGCAAAATGCGATCTGGCCGGACTTCAGGTGTTTCAATCCCTGCTGGCGAGAAATCAACTTGCATCCAGGCGGAAAGATCGAAGAAACATTGACCAGATTCAATTGGGCGATGCCGGCGTCACGCAGCGCCAACTCAAAGGATGCCAGCTTCTCTTTGTGCTTTGCCACACCCTTGGTAAGGAAAATCATTTTGGGAATGAATTTCACCGGTCTACTCCTCAAGAAAGAGTGAAAGCCAACCTGTATTAACGCGGGAACATACGCAAACACTAGTCGATTGCAACTGCTTTTTTCAAGGCCTTTTGCGTGAATCGTTTGAGCAGACGGCAGGCGCCGCGAATTCTCTCAAGCCGGCATCTTATGCCGTCAGTGTCAATGTCATCGTCTTGCTCACAGTACGGTTGAAGATCTGATCGGTGAGCTGTATTATTAGAACGTAGTCTCCCGCGCGCAGGCGGCTTACGTCAAGCACCGTGGCTCGCGCCAGGTCGCGGCTTCTGCCTGACTCATGGTAGGTCATAGTAATGGACTCGCGCTTGTCCTGCGTCAGTTTTGAGACGAGACGCTTCAGCCCCGATTCGCTTGGCTTGATCATCCGCAGACTGTAAGATATTTGGAGACTGGTTTGCGCATAGATATCTGTCGGCAGATTGTAGATTTCGAAGTAGATCGTCAGCCGTTCCGAGAGCGGGAACGTCTTGCGGGGAATCACCTTGCCCGAGTATTGCCCCGCCCAGATATCTCCCAGTTTCGGATCGGCAATTGAATCTGATGTCAGAAGCAAATCCGAGATTGCAACGACACTGTCGAAATCCTGGAGTTCGACCGGGCTGTTGGTAAGACCAAGACGATCGGATTGTGGCTGCTCACAGGCAAGAGCCAATCTGTAGGCTCCCGGAGTAGCCTCCAGCGTAAAGATATCCCGCCACACACCAGAGCCCTGTCTGGCCTCTCCGATTCCCAATTCCAGCGTGTCTTCGAATGCCTTCTGCCAAACAGCTTCCTCGTCTTTCGACCTCAACGCTCCGCGGACGGACAATCTTGCCTTGGCTTCACCAGAGGTTGTGTCGAATGAGATATCTCTGACAGGAACCGTCATATGAACAAGGGCGGCCGTCTGTCCACTACCTGCGCGGAATTGATAGATCTCAGAATTGATGCCAATTGGCTGCGCCGAACGGAGAAGGGAAGACTGCTCCGGTTTCTGCGTGAAAATGGCTTCCGCAACAGCGGCGCTCGCCTGATACATCGGAGGGAGTCGATTGTCATATCCCTGACGGGGATAGGTGAAGTTGTTGTTCATGTATCTGTCCAGGAACGCAAACGAACATGGGATTTCGGTACTGCCATAACTCCAGTACCACACCGGAGATTCGTCGATAAAATGCCTATTCTGACTCCAATGCACTTCCTCTATCGCTCTTCTCCGAACATCCGGTCTTCCCATTCGAACCAGTGTGGCTCCCATCGGGGTTCGCCAACCAACCCCTCCGTTCTCGGGTGTACCGAAGTACAAATTCGCCTCCCAGACTCGGCTATAATGCTCCAGGATTCGTTCATTGATTTCAGTTGTGGGATCGGAGTCTCGAGTGCGCCAGAAATTGTGCTCCATCGAATCTCGAACTTCTGCTCGCCAGTAAGGGTACACGGCGGCCGTCTCTGGCGGAAGCACGCACTCGACCGTCGTATATGCCCATCTGGCAACACGCTTCATTCTCGCCAGTGCTTTGTCATAATGACGCTGGCACTGTTCGTAGTGGCGAAGTTGGTATTCGATGTAACCGAGAACCAGATTGATGTCGACTGCCATCGAGTCAAGGGTCAAAGCCCGTCGCGCGTTGCCAAGAGCCGCGCCGAGTTTCCCGCGTACCGCCTCCAAAGACGCCAGTTTGCAGAGGCCTGTCCGCGAAGCAGGCACCTGCCGGAGTAGCGCCTGAATAGTGGATTCGGCTTGATTGGCCTCACTCTTCCAACTGTTGATGTAGTAGCGGGACGCAAAGATATCGAATAGGAGAAGATAGGGTGTCTCGTCGGTCGGATTCAGTTCAATCGCTCTTCTAAGCTGCAACTTGGCTTCATCGTCAAAAGACTGTGCAAGCAGTGTGCGCGCCAGTTCGATGCAAAAGCGAGGAGTCGTGGGATACCTATCAATGAGTGTGCGAAAGAAATGGGCGGACTTGCGCCGTGATTCCACGTCATCAAGCTGGCGATAAATGATCCCTTTTCGCAGCAGGATAGCAGTATCCGGAAACAATCTCTCGTCGATGCTCTCGATTAAGGTTGCTGCGTCTTCGAAACTGCCAGCCGCAGCAAGCGAATCAACCTGAGCCAGTTTCGATTTTGTCTCAGCATCGCTTGCCTCCTGCCGGCTCGAGCAGATCACCAGCAGCGCAACGACGCCAATGACAATGTATCCTGCTTTGTTCACCCGCACCTCAGCGCTCTAACAGACGATCGTGGTCGAATCGACTCAGGTATTCATCTTGGCAGACGCTCATAAGTTAGCCCGTTTAGCTGGAACGCCGAGGAATACCCAATTTCCTCCGGGGTAATCTTGCCGTCTCGCAGCCGCTTACGGCACCAGCAGCAATTTCGTTGTCTTGCTCACGGTGCGGTTGAAAATCATATCGGTGAGCCGCACAGTGAAACTGTAGCTGCCTTCGCGAAGCTCGGAGACACCTAGGGCAACTACTCGAACCAAATCACGACTCCTGCCGACCTCATGTAACGACATGGAAATCGACTCCTTTTTGCGCGGCAATACCTTTGACATCAAGCTGCGCATTCCCGACTCCGTCGGTTTGATAAGCTGCAGTGTGTAGGACAACTCGTAGCTTGTCTGGCGGGCGATATCGGTCGGGAGATTGTATATCTCGAAGTAGAAATAGACCGGTTTCGACCCCGAAAACACGTGTCCGGGTCGCGGAGTTTCCTCGCGGTCGCTTCGCCAGAACGAACCCAAACTCGGCTCCAGCACCGAGTCGGCAGTCAGCACCAAATCAGAGATGCCGATCGTATCGTCAGGAAATCTCTCGACCAGAATCGTGTCTCTGGCCAATCCAAAACCATTCTGCTTCGTTAGCTCAACGGCCATCGATAACTCATACTTGCCGGCCTGATGTGGCAATCCCAGTTTTGTATAGATAGTATCCCCGCCGGATGATGGCGCAGGCACAAAGGATGTGTCCTTCCACCAGATAGCGGTCTGGGTGCTGTCATGCGTCGCTTGTCTTATGTCCAGTGAGTTGCTGCCAGGGTCTTGACCAAGAGAGATACCCGTGGTTGAAATCGCCACATACTCCAAAACTGCTGTCGCACCATCATCACCACGAAACTGGTAGATGTCGGTTGCCAGTCCGATCGGCCTTCGCTCGCGCGCTAATGTTGATTCCTCCGGTTTGCGAATATTGTTGAGATACGCGATTTCCTTGCTGGCACTTAGCCGAAAACTGCCGGTGTTGTCGCGGTTGGGAAACGGGAACGTATAATTGCCTGACTGCATCTGATCGACAAACGCCAGCGTGCATGGATACGCCACCGTGCGATACTGCCAGAACCAGACCGGCGTGGCATCCACAATCGAGCCCCCCATCCGCATCCGCACCTTGTCGTCCGGTCGTCCGAGCCGAATCAGCGTTTCCCCCATGTCGGTCTTCCAGCCGATGCGTTCATTCTTTGGATCGGAATAGCAGAGGTTTGCCTCCCAAACACGCGCGAAGTGTTCAACTCGACGCTCATTGGCCTGCGTCGTCGGATCAAGATCGGCCATGCTCCAGAATTTCTGCTCCAGACTGTCGCGTTCGTGCGTGCTCATCTTCCGGTAATACCGTATCGACGACGGAGGAATCAGATACTCAATCGACCGATAGCCTGCGGCTTCTGTGCTGTCCATCTGCGTTAGCGCCCGCGCGAAGAATCGCTCTGCGCCGGCGAAATCCTTCACCTGATAGCTGACATAGCCCATCACCAAGTTGGCCTCGACGGCATTGGAATCAATTGCCAACGCGGCTTTGATGTGGATACGGGCGCTTTCGATTTTGCCTCGCACGGCTTCGACCCCACCGAGTTTGCTCAGTCCCGCTACGGCCTTGGGATTGTTGGTGATCAAGCGAATCAACACCTGTTCTGCCGAGTCGGCGCGGTCCCCTTCATCCTTGGTGAAAAACGGTTTCAGGTATTGGTCGGCAAGAATTAAGGAAGCTTCTTCGTCGGCAGGCGCCAGATCGATGGCCCGATACAACTCCTTACGCGCATCACCGATGCGAGTCTGATCGATCAGAACTTTCGCCAGATTGAGATGGTAGCGCGGATCGTTTGGCGAAAGCTCAGAAAGTTTGCGAAACGCTCGCGCCGCCTTGCGACGACCTTCGACCGATTCCAACTGACTGTTCACTACTGCCTGCCGCCAAAGAAGAACCGTGTCCTTCGGTACCGCGCGAACCAATTCGTTGATCAGCGCCGCGGCGCTATCCGGTTGGTCACGTGTCAGCAGCGTGTCGGCGCGCAACAACGTATGATCGATCTCGAATTGCGACACCTGCCGTTGGGTCGCACAGGCCACGACCAATGCCACGATGACAATGGTCAAACGCCCGATTTGACGGAAACCATTGCCCATATCACAGTTCCTCTACGGCGGACAGAAGCTGGGCTGTAGGCTGACTCATTGTGATTCCGGCGAATGTCATTGCTTCACCATCAAGATACGACATTTCCGTGCTCTCAAATTCGATTCTCTATAATAAGATACGGTTTTCGTGGATTTCTGTTTAATGAGACTGTTGAACAACCTCGGAATTGTCATTGCGAGGAGTCAGGGCAGGGGGGAGAAAGGAGGGGTTATGACGACGAAGCAATCTGCGCGCCTGCATTTGGACAGCGTAAATCGAGATTGCTTCGTCGTGCTCCACACCCTGCATCACCTCTCCGCACTCCTCGCAATGACGCGGTCCGGGCTTCTTCAACAGTCCCCTAATGAGACCCCTCTGTTTTTCATCTCGATCGCGTGCTCCGAGTGAGTTTGTCCTCCGTAGCGATAGTGTCGAATTTCAGTCCACTATGAACAGTTTCACTCCCCGCTCCGACGATGTCCGATGCGGGTTGTTTTCGTCATCTTCAACATGGTAACCCATGCCGGCCGTCAGCAGGTGCTTGCGACCATCTTTCAACTCGTTGACCATCTCACCTTCCAACACCAATATCACATGCCCGCGCGGACACCAATGATCGGCAAGATATCCCGGCGAATACTCCACCATCCGAATCCGCAGATTCTCTTGTTCCACTGTCCGCCAGTGGGCCACTCCGGTTACACCCTTGTGTTCGGTCGCTGGTATCTTCGACCAGTCAACGATGCTGTACGGCACGTTTTCGATTTTCATGATAATTCTCCTTTGAAAAGGCTGTCTGGTGCCCTATTCGCTTTGGGGGCTGTTGAAAAGCCCGACGGTCTGTCATTTTGAGCGCAGCGAAGAATCTAGTTCACATGTCCTACAACGAATCGGAGATTCTTCGTCGTCCCGCAACTGCGGGACTCCTCAGAACGACACTTGTGGGGATTCATTAGCAGGCCTTCAGTGCACGGGTTCTTCTGGCAAGACTCACACCGCCTTGACCGACCGCCGCCACTCCGCTTCTTTCGTAAAGTTGATGTCATCCTCTATCTGCAGGATCCAGAGGCCGACCAATTGGTGCTTGGCATTGAGTTCGAAAATCAATGAATTCGCCGGCGAAACAAAGCGGGCTATTCGCTCGGCGGCAAAGCGGATATAGAGCAGAGATTTCTTGGCATCAGTGTTGTAGGAGATCGGTTCGGCCTGCAGGCGCGTGCCGACAAATGTCACATCTTCTGTGTCGAAATTCTCCGGCGGATGAATCGCCTTCTCGACAACCCAATCCTTGCGTGGCTTCCAGACATCGATGTTCAACAGCTTGCCGTCTTTGGTCAGATCAAAGGAAAACTCGTCCCCCTCGAGACAGGCTCCGAATTTGCCCTTCTGCTTGACGCCAACCGACATTGAATCACCCCCCGAGTCATAGAACGCAC
>CAIVAP010000213.1 GCA_903903945.1 uncultured bacterium
CAACCTCTTAAGTTGAGGTCTTATTGTGTTGTCAATAAACGGATTATCCGAATATCCACATTGTGACAACACTTTTCCACAACCGCCGTACCCGTCGGGCTTCTCAGCCTGTTGGCCTCTTCTCCATAATCTTATCGGCTTTTATCTCCCCCTCTTTTACTCCTTTCATCTGACAGGAGCCGTGAAATATCGCACCCTGTTCAATGACAATGTTTTTCGTCGACACATCCCCAAGCACTTTGGCCTTCGCCTGCATTTCAATCTTCTCGCTCGTGCGAATATTGCCAACCACTGTGCCGGCGACAATCACCATCTTGGCGTCAATTTCCGCCTCGACGTCGCCAGTCGCCCCAATCGACACCGTCTCATCGCAGATGATTCTTCCCTTGATCCTGCCATCTATCCTCAGGGTACCCTTAACTTCCATATCGCCGGTAAATACACTGTCTTTGCCGATTATCGTGCTTAGATTCTCCGCCATCGTCAAGTCTCCTCTATTTACGCTTGTCAAGATGATCTTCAGGATTGATCGGTACGCCGCCCCTTCTGATCTCATAGTGCACGTGGGGCGCCGTGCTAACTCCGGTGCTCCCCGAGACTGCTATCGTCTCGCCAAACTTTTTGACATCTCCGACTTGTACCAGAAGCGAGTCGTTGTGTCCATACATCGTCTCCAAATCGTCTGCGTGTGACAGAACGACCTTCCAGCCGAAGGTCGAATCCCAACCGGCATAGGTCACCACGCCGTCGGCTGTGGCAATCACCGGTGTACCGCTGCTGACGGCCAGATCGATCCCCAAATGCCGCATCCGCGGGTTATCATCCTCGGGTCTAAACGACTGCGAGATATACCCTTTGACCGGGTAACCGCTGGGAATCGGATGTGCGTGCGCATCCTGTGCGACGCTGGCATTTTGCTCCACTGGCGTACGGTAGTTGCCCACTACCTGACTGTCCAGAGACGACAGACCTACCGCATCCAAATCTATCCCAGCCAATTCCGTCATCTTCTTCAGCATCACCCGGTAGGTTGCCAGATTCTGCTCCAACTGGTCAACCTTGGCTGTCACCCGTCGGAGTTGCTCCACCTCTGTCACCAGACGCGCTCGCTCCATGGATTGATTGAGAAGCGTTGTGTAGGTCGCCAGCACGATCAGAAGCGCCACGACCAATAGTCCCAGCACACCCAGAATGATCTTGAAGGCCGTCTTCGAGAATTTGATCGACACCGGGCTTCTGCCGGAGTCGGAGATAATCATCACTGTAACGTGACCGCGGCTGGCGGACATCAGATCACCACTCCCAGAAGTTCGAGAATCCGGGTCAGATCCTCATCACCATAAAACTGTATCGAAATTTTCCCCCGCTTGAGTCCGCGTTGTATTGTCACCGCCGTACCCAGTTTCTGCTTCAAAGCATTTTCCGCCGAAGCAATCTCCACCGGACGTGATTTTACTTTCAGACTCTTGCCGCGACGCCGCTTGATCGGACCATAAATGATTTCTTCGATCGCGCGCACCGACAGATCCTCTTCCAGTATCCGCCGCGCCAGCAAAAGCTGTTCCTTCTCGGATTGCAGCGCCAGTATTGCCCGCGCATGCCCTTCACGCAATTTGCCGTGAGCGATCTTGTCTTTGATTTCGTCCGGTAATTGCAGCAGCCGTAGCGTGTTGGCAATTGAGGATCGGTCTTTGCCAATTCGTCCCGCCAGTTCCAACTGCGTCACACCAAATTCATTTAACAACCGATTGTACCCTTGCGCCAACTCCAACGGATTGAGGTCATCCCGCTGCAAGTTTTCAACGATCGACACCTCCAGCATTTCCTGATCACTCAAATCCCCCACCACCATCGCCGGCATCTGCTCCAACCCTATTTTCTCCGCGGCGCGAAAACGTCGCTCACCGGCAACCACTTCATACTTGCCGTTGGTCTTCCGCACGATGATTGGCTGCAGGATTCCCCGCTGTTCCATCGATTCGGCAAGCTGCGCCAGCTTTTCCTCTTCGAAAAACTTGCGCGGCTGATTGGTATTAGGGATAATTTCATCAAGATTAAGCATAATGAAATTCTTCCCCGCTCTCTCTTCAGGGGCGGTCGGAATCAGTGCCGAAAGCCCTCTGCCAAGCGCCATCTTCTTCATAGTCTTAATACCTCCTCCGTCAGAGATATGTAGTTCTCCGCACCGGATGATCCAATGTCGTACAGGATGATTGGCTTGCCGTGCGATGGCGCCTCACCGAGACGGACATTGCGACTGATAATCGTCTTGAACACCTTGTCTTTGAAATAGCCGCGGGCCTCCTCGACCACCTGACGTGCCAGATTCAGCCGCGGATCGTACATCGTGATCAGGATTCCGCCAATCGAAAGCTTCGGATTAAGTCCGTGCTGCACCATCTCCACTGTCTTCATCAACTGCCCCAAACCTTCAAGTGCATAATACTCCGCCTGCACCGGAATCAAGAGCATATCCCCCGCAACCAGACCGTTTAGCGTCAGCAAACCCAATGATGGTGGACAGTCGATAATGATGTAATCATAGTAATCCCGCACCTCTGCCAGTCGATCGCGTAGCACCTTCTCACGGCCTGCCCGTTCCACCAACTGCAATTCGGCTTCTACCAGATTGATATTTGCCGGAATCATGTCCAGATGCTTGATGTTGGTCTTGGCAATCAGCTCTATCGTCGGTCGCGAATCAAGCAGCAGATCGTATGCAGTTGATGGCAAAGAGTGCTTGTTGAAGCCCATGCCCGAGGTCGCATTCGATTGCGGATCTAAGTCTATGAGTAATGTTGACTTTTCGGCAATAGCAATGCAGGCGGCCAAATTGATCGCCGTGGTAGTCTTGCCCACACCACCTTTCTGATTCGCTATCGTGAAGACCTTAGCCAGCTTTGACCTCCTAATACGCTCTACAAACTTGGAATGGATAGTAAACACAAATCCCGGCTATCAGCAAGAAAAAACTCGCTCCACCGCAATCTTTTTGCCCAATAACAACTATTCTAATGTCAGCTTCACTTTCTTCGCAGCACCAGCAGCTTTGCCACCTGTCCAGCCGCCTCATATTCCATCTCGCTTTCTACCACAAATCCGAGCGCTTCCACCGCGATTGCATTGATGACTTCCTTCGCGGACCGTGGCAGCACCAGCTTCCCGGACGCTTGCAAATGCCTGGCTGCCAGCTCGCAAATCATCTCCACACTTCCCAGCGCCTTGGCAATGCAGAAATCAGCGTCAAGCTCCGCTATGGTCTCGACTCTGGCTGCGTAGAAAATACATTGCTTCAGTCCCAGTATTCGCGCCGAGCCTCGTTGGAACTCGATTTTCCGCTGATTTGAATCAACCGAAATGATCTGAAGATCTCGTCGAACAATCTTGTGGACGATCCATGGAAACCCGGCGCCTGAGCCAACGTCCAGAACTTTCGCGGAGTGGGGATAGTCGATCAGCTTCAATATCGCCAGCGAATCAGCGACGAGATCATCGACAACCTTGGAGCTGTCCTGACGCGAAACCAGGTTGATCTTACGGTTGACATCTAACAAGTGCGCTTTGAACTTTTCGAGCAGTTCTTGGTGCGTCTGATCAGAAATCATCAAGGTGTTTCACGTGAAACAGAGCCATTGGTATGTCTCTTTAAGTGTATCATTAGCACAGTAATATCAGCAAATGTCACACCCGCCAATCGCGACGCTTGCCCCAGATTCACCGGTCTAAATTGGTGCAATACACCGACCGCTTCAGTCTTCAAGCCATTAACCTTGCGCACGTCAAAATCGTCAGGGATGATTTTCGACTCAAGCTGCTGGAAACGGTCAATTTCTCGTTGCTGTTTATCGAGGTAACCCTCATATTTGACCTCTATTTCCACATGCTCGCCACAGTCAGCGGGAAACTCCCGACAAACCTCGTCCACTCCTGCCAGATCGCAATAACGTATAGCAGGACGCTTCAATAATAGGGCCAGCGAGCACTTATCCCCGTTCGTCGCGCTGCTGTCGATCTGCGAGATCAGAACCATCGTGCGACCAAGACGATGTTTCTCAGCGTTAATCATCTGCCGCTTAGCCATATAGGTGTCGTAGATATTATCATTGATCAGACCAAATTGCTTGCCGTATTTGATCAATCGGTCGGCGACATTATCCTCGCGAAGCGCCAGACGGTATTCGGCGCGCGAAGTAAACATTCGGTACGGCTCGGTCGGGACCTTCGTGACGAGGTCATCAATCATGACTCCGATATAGGCTTGTGATCGATCAAGATAAAACGGTTCATCACCTTTGAGCTTTAGCGCCGCATTGATCCCAGCCATCAAACCCTGCGCGCCAGCTTCTTCATAACCCGATGTCCCGTTGATCTGGCCGGCAAAATAGAGATGCTCAACTGGCCGTGTTTCCAGCGACGGCTTGATCTGGAAAGCTGGGAAGAAGTCGTATTCGATAGCATACCCGGGGCGATTCATAACTACATGTTCTAGTCCGGCAATCGAATGCAGAATATCAAGTTGCACGTCTTCCGGCAGCGAAGTCGACAGCCCGTTAATATAGATCTCGTTCGTGTCCAGACCCTCTGGTTCAAGGAACAATTGGTGGCGTTCCTTGTCCCGGAAGCGGTGAATCTTGTCTTCTATAGATGGGCAGTAGCGAGGACCGATGCCCTTGATGTTTCCGGAAAACATCGCCGAGCGGTGCAGATTCCTTTCGACAACTTCCTGCGTTAGTTTCGAAGTGTATGTTAGATAGCAGAAGGCCCTGTTGGTCAAGCTATTGTTCGTCAGCAATGAAAATGGTCTGAAATCATCATCTCCCGGCTGTTTCTCCAGACGGTCGAAGTCGATCGTGCTGCCATCCAGACGTGGTGGTGTACCGGTCTTAAGACGACCAGCCTGAAAACCGAGTTTTTGCAGCGATTCGGAAAGATAAAGCGACGGTGGTTCGCCCACGCGACCCGCAGGTGTCTGCTTTTCGCCAATATGGATCAGGCCATTGAGGAAAGTGCCTGAAGCCAGCACACATGCTGAGGATGTTATAGTCCTGCCATCCATTAGGATGACATGGTCGAACCTACCATTCAAAGCGATGATTTCTCTGACCATTCCTGAGACTAGAGATAGGTTTGGGATCCTTAACAGCAGATGTTGGGAGAATTCGCGGTAAAGCTTGCGGTCTGCTTGAGCACGAGAAGACCAGACTGCGGGGCCTTTGCTCTTATTCAGGGCGCGAAAATGGATGCCGGTATTGTCAGTTATGTAGCCCATGACGCCGCCGAGTGCGTCGATCTCGCGGACGAGCTGCCCTTTGCCGACGCCACCAATGGCTGGATTGCAGGACATCTCGCCGATTTTCGCCAGGTCGCCGCTAATAAGCGCTGTAGTGAGTTCCATACGGGCTGAAGCTGCTGCGGCTTCGATGCCGGCGTGGCCGCCACCAATCACTATGACATCATAATCTCGCATTGTGGTCGGATATGATACGTAGTTCTGACCCCAAAGGCAAGCCCGAACCCAAACTGAGACGAATGTGTTGCATCACGTCTGCCAGAAGGGTTGGGCTCCAATTTGCGCGTCTGGCAGTATCAAAAATGTGCAAGTTAGTCGTATTGTCAGTTTCGGTAACATCAATAAGAGCAGAATCTAACGCGAATTATAGAGGGCATTGTTTCACGTGAAACATCTTCATTTGCCGATGCAGAAACGGCTAAAGATTTCGGCGAGGAGATCATCATTGGTGATCTTGCCGAGGATTTCTTCGAGACTATTGGTCGCCTGGCGGAGATCGAAGGCCATCAGTTCATAGCTTTCCCCTTGCTTCAGCTTGACGCGTGCTTCGGTCAGAAATGATATGGCATTCTGGACGGCAAGGAAATGCCGTTTGTTGGTCAGGACATTGGTGTCGACCCCGGAAATAGGCATTGACTCTCTCATAACCGAAGAAATCCGAGCGACTAATTTGTCGACACCAACCAGAGTTTTCGCCGAGAGAAAGACTGGTCGACAATCGCCAAGTTCGTAGTCAAGACTGGCCAAGTCCGACTCGGAAACGAGATCAATCTTGTTGAGCACGACTATGAAATATTTGCCCATCAAGTCGAAAAGAGAAGATCGGATTCTTTCAATGGGATCATCGGTAACGTCAAAAATGGCAATCAAGAGGTTGGCGGCGTCGATTTCGCGACGCGAGCGTTCGATTCCGGCAACCTCGATCTGATCAACAGCTTCGCGAAGGCCGGCAGTATCGACAAAACGCACGGCGATTCCTTCGATCTCGATTTTTTCGGCGATCGTGTCGCGGGTGGTGCCGGGAATTTCCGTGACGATGGCGCGCTCTTCGGCAAGGATGGCATTAAACAACGATGACTTACCGGCGTTAGGAGGTCCGACGATCGGTATTTGTACTCCCGCACGGATAATCTCGCCACGGCGGTAACTTGATGATAGACGAGACAGAGACGCGGTGACGTCATTGAGCTTGGCCAGCAATTCCCCCTTCTGCTGACGGGGAATCTCCTCGTCAGGGAAATCGGTGTACGCTTCGAAAAGCGCACCAATTTCGAGCAACTGCGCGCGGATGGAACCAATATAGGCAGACAACCTGCCGGAAAGCTGATAGAGTGCGACCTGTTGGAAAGCAGCGCTTTCAGCAGCTATCAGGTCAGCGACCGACTCGGCCTGCACGAGATCGATTCGTCCTGAGAGGAAAGCGCGCATAGTGAACTCACCGGCAGCGGCCTGACGAGCGCCCGAGTCGATAGCCAGACTGACAATCTGTTTGAGAATCTGCGGGTTACCGTGAGCCGAGATTTCGATCACGTCCTCGCCGGTGTAGCTATTTGGAGCGCGAAAGGCAGCGACTAGCACTTCATCCGTAATTGATCCGGATTGGGTGCCTCGGACATAGCCGTAGTGAATTGTATGAGATTTCACATCAGAGATATTGACAGTAGTATCAATAATAGTATTGGCGATAGTGAAGGCCTGTTTTCCGGAAATACGAATAACACCAATGCCGCCGTAACCGGGCGGAGTCGAGATCGCGACGATGGTATCATCGCTGTCGGGAAGCGTCATTTCACTTGCGGATTCATCTCCGCTGTCTGCCGCCGGATGTTCAGGGTCTCAAAAATGGATAGCACCGAATAGCAGGTCCAGTAGAGCACCAGACCGACCGGCAGAGATTTCATCATCATAAAGAATATGACCGGCATGATATAGACCATCATTTTCTGCTTGGGATCGGTGACCGACATTTTTTGCTGGATGAACATGGCCACGGTCATGATGATCGGCATTACCCAGGGCATCGGATCGGGCTGGGAGAGATCGGGCCAATAGCCGAGGAAATAGGCCTGCCGGAATTCGATGGTCGAGCGGAAAACCTGATAGAGACCGAACATCAGAGGCATCTGGGGCAACATCAGAAGACAACTGCCAAAGGGATTGACTTTTTCCTCTTTGTAGAGCTTCATCATTGCCGCATTGAGTTTCTGTGGATCGCTCTTGAACTTCACCTTGAGCTCTTCCATCTTGGGTTGCAGCCGCTTCATCGCTTGCATTGACATCAGGCTCTTTTTCGTAAGCGGATAGGTCACGAGCTTCATAAGAATAGCGGCAAGAATGATAACGAAGCCGTAATTGGGGATAATGCGATAGAGCTGATAGACCACCCAGTAGACGGCATACGAAAATGGGCGGATGATTTTCCAACCCCAGTCGATAAAGTCTTCCAGATTGACGCCATAGGTCTTAAGAACGCGGCTGTCGAGCGGCCCGGCAAAGATCGTGAACTTGTTCGTCAGATTGTCCTGGGAGCCGAGCGGCATAACGATGCCGGCGGAAATGGCGCGACGCTCATGAGACAGACCGGCGATGGTCTCGGTCGATTTTTCTCCGCGGAAAGAGGCGCCGGTACTGAGATTTTCCTTGGGGATGATGGCATAGGCAAAGTATTTCGAGCGCGAGCCGGCCCATTGAGCGGAACCGGAAGGGTCGTCCTTGAGTCGATTTTGCTCGAATTTATCTATTTTGTACATCTCGCCGGAAAGGTAGACGCCACCCTTATAGCTGGAATAGTCATCTATCAGGTTTTTTTCGCTCGGTGGAATGGCGGGCAACCAGGCAAGAACATATTCGCGTTCCAGACCCAATTGCTGGGTACCATTGATAGTCAGGTTGACATCGAAGTTGTACTTGTCGCCGTAGAAGACGAATTCCTTGACGATTTGTCCCTTGCCGGCAACGGTAGCGGTGAAAGTGACGATCTGGGTTTGGGCGCCATTGGCTTGCAGCGACGAATCGCCGGTTATTGAATAGGTTAAGTTCTTATCACTAAAACTCTTGCCGTAGGAGAGGAGAGTTGGCGTCGCTTGCGATCCTTGGGGAATAAGACTGACGCGGCTGCTGTCGGTGTGCTTATATTTTTTCAATTGGAGCTGGACAATGCCGCCACCCCGGTTTGACAGTATAGCATGATACAGGTCGGTAGTGATTTCAATCCGACGCTCAGGGATTGTGTCCGAGACGATGGCAGTGGTGTCGATCGTGGCAATTTTGGTGCTTTCGGACGGTGTGGAGGTGGCGTGCCCGAGAGTGTCGGTGACGAGCGTATCGGTGGCGACTGGGACTGCCTGCGGCTTTGGTGGTGGCGCGGTCTGAACCCACCATAACTGCCAGACAATAAAGATAACGACGATAAGAACGAAGGCGATAACAGTGTTGCGATCAAACATGGGATTACTCTACCGGATCATAGCCGCCGGGGTGCCATGGATGGCAGCGTCCCAGCCGTTTAAGGGTCATCGATGTGCCCTTGAGCATGCCGTAGCGGCGGTAGGCTTCAAGGGAATACTGCGAGCAGGTGGGATTATAGCGGCAGACCTTGGGAAGAAACGGTCCGATGGCCAGTTGATAGGCTTTGACCAGATATGAGGCCGCAAATCCGAGGGCTTTATTCATTGCCAAACAACTGTTGAAGCTCGGCTGACACCTGCTGGAAATCCAATTCAAAGGTTCCGTGTTTGGGGAGCAACACCACCGCGGAGGAATGGGGCCAAAGCGATTTGTGCGTTCGGATAAATTCACGCATAAGGCGTTTCACGCGGTTGCGGCGAACGGCATTACCGAGCCGCTTGGGTGTTTTGAAACAAAACTGGGTCTTGCCCAATACAGAATCGTGACGGTAGACGATAAAGTGATCGCTTTCCTGTCGCGCACCCTGCAACATAGTCTGTCGAATAAGGCCTTGGTCCGCCAGACTTTTACCCCTGTCGAAACTGTTATCTTTCGTCAGAAACCGTTAGTTTTTTCCGACCGTGACGGCGTCTGCGACTCAACACCAGGCGGCCGCCCTTAGTCGACATCCGCTTGCGAAAACCGTGATCGTTCAGGCGTTTGCGGTTGGATGGTTGGTACGTTCTCTTCATGCTACTCCTACACTCAAATCATTAACAAGATAATTATGTTACGTAAGGCGGGAAAGGAAGTCAAGGAAATTGTGGGGAGGGGGGACGGGGCGAGAAAGGTGTTGGTGATAAAGTAATTGGGTCTCTCTTGGAGAGGGTAGAGTGTCGACCGGTGCAGTGAGATGAATTACTAGGCCGCTTTGGGAGTATGCGAATCTCCAACGTGGCGGCAAATGCGTCGCGTCGTGGGGCCGGGATTACTCTCGGAAGAGAATCAGGATCAACATTACACAGAGAAGCGATAGAAAGAAGCCACAAAGCCTCATCCAGCTTGGCAACGGTAAGACACTTATTTCCGTGAACCATCTAAACAATACACAAATGCCAGTGATTCCGAGAGAACGAGGGTGAGCATCCCTGAGCCAATGCAGAACATCTTTGATTTTCATAAAATTCATCCTTTCTGGATATATTTGTGATTATCACATATCTTTGTCATGGTTGTTGGTCGGGTAGATCAGGAGTTATGCGCTCCTGACATACTTAAGTTGTTTGCTAGAAGAATCAGCGGTGCTTATGACCGGAAATCAGCCACGCCGCGAAGGAAGGTCATGTCGGACTCGGATGGAGTCCATTTCGAACTTTAGGGGTTCTATAAATACCGGAGGATTTGACTTTTTCTCAGTTTTCGATTGTCCGCCAACAGTTTACGGCAATGTGTCATTTTCGCCCTTTTTGCGCACCCGCATAAACATTGGTCGAAAAGAAATCGCCGTTTTCGATTTCGCACCAAAACCATTTTGTGTTAGAAATTGACCATGATTTGTAAATGGATGTAAGGCAGTAGATTGGGGAAAATCAAAAATTTTATTTCCTCAGCTGTCCGACGCGACTGGACAGCCGAGTAGAAGCCTTATGACTTCAGCTGTCGCCTCCTTGGCTAACTGCAGACAAAATTCAGAAAGCATTTTCTTGGTAGCGATGCATCTAGGGCAATCACAATCCTCATACAGTTGCCATTCGAGCTTACCAATTGAACTCACTTCTCCTGCAAATCTCCGTGCGCGTCGAACTCGACTGACTCCTTGCCAACCTCGATGTCATGCCGTGCCCTGTGCGCGGAAGTTGTCTTGCCTGCCGCGCACGCCTCGCGGCCACGGAACCATAAGAGGGCCAAGGCTGCGGAGAAAGGTGTTGCTGATGAAGCAATTAAGTCTTAATTGGAAGTGGTGGAGTGTCGATGGGTGATGAGCGGGATGGGAAAACCCACCAGACGCTTCGCTTTGGGTGGGCTACAGTCAATAGCCTATAGAAAAATATTGACAAGAACAGCATTCAGCTTATCTTGCTTCCGAAGCGAATACGAGGTTGACCGCCTTTCCGGAGGTAGTTGCTTGATTTCTGCGACAAGTCAGGCGATAAGACGTATATAGGACGTATATGAGCAAGACTACTCATAATGATTCGACCGGAGGTAAATCTGTGTTTAGCCTGAGAGTTCTTGGATATCAGACACGAGACAAGGACTGGGCGGCACACTGTCTTGAAACCGATCTTGTCGGTTACGGTAAATCGTTTGATAAAGCCCTTAATGACCTGAAAGAGCTTACTGAGATGCAGATCAGCTTTGCTTTCTTTAAGAAGCAACCCGCTTTGCTTGACAGGCCGGCGCCGCCTGAGATTTTTGAGATATATGGTCAGATACAGCGAACATTCTTCGAGAAATATTACCAGAATTCAAAGACTGACAAGAAGCACAGAATCGCCTGTATTCCCATTTCAGAGTCTCCGCGTAGGTTGAATAACTGCTTTGTCCCCGCGTAAGCCATACAAATTCAAAGAACTAGTCAAGGCTCTTCGTGGCTATGACAAAAGGTTTGAAGTCTACGAGGAACGCGGCAAAGGAAGTCACAGGATGATCTATCACCCTGACATTCTTGGAAGACCTGTTTCGTTTCCGATTATCTGCCATGGAGAAGGGGACGAAATTCATAAAAAGAGATTACAAGAGATCGTCAGGGCATTCAATCTTCCACCAAGACTTCTCTGACTTTCGGCTAAGCCGCATCACTTCCTAAACTGACCCACTACCAAATTATTGGTTTCACTCTCGACCGCGCACAGAACCAGCGGGGGAGCTACAAACGAGAAAGGTGTTGCTGATAAAGCAATTAAGCCTTAATTGGAAGAGAAACCCACCCGACGCTTCGCTTTGGGTGGGCTACAGAATGCGCGATGATAGGAGTGAGTACCGCAGAGACAGGTCATAGGAGTATGGACAAGTGAGTGAAGCAACGTCGATACAGAACACAAAATCGCTGATCAAGATACTGCACAGCTACTTTCCATTTGGGATTCACCTTTCCAGAAAAACGTGGGACTGGCTCGAGGTCTCGACGCTCTACGGTCAGGCCGAGGTGAGCAAGGTAACCTCGGGGATGTACGGTATCCGGTTGTTGACGGATCGGTTTAATGAGCGCCGCCAACACAGTTCGCTACCGCTGGAATCGCTTCAGGCGGGACAGACGTTTACGGTCAGCGTGATTGTCGACATACTCCGTTATCTGGTGACTGTGTATTGCCATGACCAAATCCCAGGTGTGCTTCCACAAGGACACGACTGGACGAAGCAGCAGCGCGGTGAAGCTATGGTCGAAAAGCCGCCACCGTCGTTTGTCGGGCTGTTTCCACCGGTTGACGTGCATGAAGAAAATATCAAGGAAGACGGTTTTCTGCGCGGAAAATCAGAGTGGGCAACCAATCGCGAGACGGTCAGTTCGGAGATGATTTTGCTGGCGCTGGCGATGGAGAACCCGGCGTTCAAGCGATTCCGTGTGTTGTTTGATGATGCCGATCTAAAGCGAGAAACGCCATATCTGCCGTTTGTCGCCGCGATGGAAGAATATTTCCGGCAGCAGCCACCGTTTGCGCCGCTGGGAGTACCGTTGTTTGAGTGTTTGCGCGCACCGATGCGGGAAGCACCCGACTCGCTGGAGGGGCAGTTGGCCTATATTCGGCAGCATTGGGCAGCATTTTTGCCGCCGGAGTTGCTGGAGAAACTGTTGCTTGCCAGTGATGTGCTGAAGGAAGACTGGCATCTGCGGTCGCTGGATACGGGTTCTACTGAAGTGCTGCAATTTGGCAGGCGCGGATTCGGGTACGATCAGAGCTACTCCGAGCCGTCGGCATTTACGCAAGACGCTGACTGGATGTCGAACGTCGTGCTGTTGGCGAAACTGGCGTATGTGTGGCTGGATCAGATGTCGAAGAAGTATCGGCGTCATATTAAGTATCTGAGTGATGTTCCGGATGAGGAATTGGATCAGTTGGCACGCTGGGGATTTACCGGCTTGTGGTTGATTGGCGTGTGGGAACGGTCGCCGGCATCACAGAATATCAAGCAGATCATGGGGAACCCGGAAGCGGCGCCATCGGCATATTCCCTCTATGACTATGTCATCGCGGTCGACCTCGGGGGTGAAGAAGCATATCAAAATCTACGTGAACGAGCCTGGAAGCGGGGAATCCGTCTGGCGAGTGATATGGTGCCAAACCATATGGGGATCTACTCCAGGTGGGTCGTCGAGCATCCGAATTGGTTTGTCCAACTTGATTATCCGCCGTTCCCGGTCTATCAGTTCACCGGAGTTGACCTGTCGCTTGATCCGCGAGTCTGCATTCAGATCGAAGACGGCTACTGGCAGCATCGCGATGCCGCGGTAGTGTTCAAGCGGATCGACAAGTGGACAGGGGAAGCAAAGTATATCTATCACGGCAACGACGGCACCAGTATGCCGTGGAATGATACGGCACAGTTGAATTTCCTGATTCCGGAAGTGCGCGAGGCAGTGATTCAGTTGATCCTGCATGTCGCGCGCAAGTTCCCAATCATTCGCTTTGACGCAGCGATGACGCTGGCGAAACGGCACTATCATCGGTTGTGGTTTCCGCAACATGGCGACGGCGGCGCGATACCATCGCGGGCGGAATATGGAATGAGCAAAGACCAGTTCGATCAAGTGTTCCCGAAGGAGTTCTGGCGGGAAGTGGTCGATCGCGTGCAGGCGGAAGTGCCGGATACGCTGTTGTTGGCCGAGGCGTTTTGGTTGATGGAAGGATATTTCGTGCGGACGCTGGGGATGCATCGGGTTTACAACAGCGCGTTTATGAACATGCTGAAGATGGAAGACAACGGCAAGTACCGGATGACGGTGAAGAATGTTCTCAAGTTCAGCCCCGAAGTGGCCAAGCGCTTCGTCAATTTTATGAATAACCCCGATGAGCGGACCGCGATTGAGCAGTTCGGCAAAGGGGACAAATACTACGGCGCGGCGATGATGTTAGTGACGATGCCGGGGCTGCCGATGTTTGGGCACGGGCAGATCGAAGGGTTCACCGAGAAGTACGGTATGGAGTATCGTAAAGCGTACTGGGACGAGCAGGTTGATGAGGAAATGGTACGACGGCATGAGCGGGAGATATTCCCGTTGATGCGACGTCGCAAGTTGTTCAGCGGCGCGGAGAATTTTGCGCTTTATGATTTCAATTCGCCCGATGGCTGGGTGGACGAAAATGTGTTTGCCTATTCAAATCGCGCCGGCGGCGAGCGGGCGATCATTCTCTACAATAACGCCTACAGTACCGCGCGTGGCACGATACATACATCAACGCAGATCAATGCGGGTACCGGCGAGGAAGAGTATCTGGTCACACGGACGTTGGCGGAAGCGCTGGCGCTCGATGCGCGGGAGCGGGTGTACTATATTTTCCGTGATTATCGCACCGGGCTGGAATATATCAGAGCCGGGAAGCAACTTGCCGATGAAGGATTGTTTGCCGAACTGCATGCCTATCAGTACCTGGCGTTTCTTGATTGGCGGGAAGTGTATGACCATGACGGATCGTGGTGGAATTTGGCGGGCAAATTGCAGGGGGGTGGTGTGCCGAGTATTGAGGATGCCTACCGCGAGATAGCATTGGAGCCGTTATTGACGCCATTCCGCGAGGCGATCAATGCGGAGATGCTGTACAACCTGCCGACGAACGATCGTGAACCGCGGAAGAAATTCCATCAGGCCATGGCTCGGTATCTGGCAATGGCGCAGGACTACTCAGGCGCCGAGTCGGGATATGAGGATGTGCTGTTGGACATCATGAGCGAAGTGAATGTCGTGCCTGTGGATGAGCGACTGGATGATCGTGATATGGCGCGGGGATTGCTGGATGAGGTGTTGTCGGAATGTGGCGGCAAGCAGATGCGGCCGTTGCATCATGTGGCAATCGGTTGGATAACCGTGCATCGGCTGGGACATCTTCGCGAAAAAGGGGAAGCGACACCGACGACGGCGCTGGCGGAGAAGCGGCTTGACGATTGGTTGCTGGGGAAATCATTGATGTCGGCGTTCCGTGAATTTTCCGGCAGTGAAAGCCTCGGCTATGCGGATGCGCTATTGGTATCGATCATGGTGACATTCGAGGATACGCTGGCACCATTCTCGAAAATGACGATTGCACAGGGGATGCGCGAGGTGCTGGTCGACCCACGGGTGGTCGAGTACTTGCAGATTCATCGGCATGAAGAGGTGCTGTATCTCAACAAGGAACAGCTTGAGCGACTGGTGAGCGCGCTGCTTTTGGCGGTCATCATTCAACTCAAAGCCAAGAGCAAGCTAAACGACACGACCGCAGCTACAGCGTTGCAGATGGCGCGTCAGATTCTGAGTGCAGCGGAAGCAGCAGGATATCGGGTAGAAGTTATGTTGAGGGGGTTGGGGGAGTAGGGGGGAGTGAAATGGTGTCAAAAGCGAAGCGCGATTGAGCTACCGGAACTATTACACAGTTATTGGAAGAGACACCCTCATTACCGGATCGTCGAGAAAGTCGGCACCGGTGGAACGGGAGGAGTATATCTTGCTGATAGCAGAGGATTTCATTGCAGGGACAATTATGACATTCGATCTTGAAAAACTGTTTGTCGACGTGTTTGCTCCTCAGAAGGGAGATATTCTTACCATCATGTATGACCTACCGCAAGGCAAGGTTCTGGACAACAGTAAATGGCTGGATCGTCGTCGGATGGCTGACGAGTGGCACGCGCAAATCAAAGCATTTTCCAACAAATATGGCATGGTCGTCAATCCAATTGTCACGTACAGCGCAACTGGTTCTCATAATTCAAATATGCCGCAATACGGGAAATGGAAGGGTCAACAAATCAGTATAGAAGACATCCTTAAGAATTCGACAATTGTCATTTCCATGCCTGAATATTCGGCAACAGCACCGCTGAAGCGTTTGTCAAAGAAACATGTAGACTTGCGTACCGCAAGCATGCCGGGGGTAACAAGGGCGATGGAGCGCACTGCACTTGCTGCCGATTACGAAATGGTCGCCGCGGTCTGTGCTCAATTGGTACCACTTTTTGAAAAAGCTGACGGTATCGAAG
>CAIVAP010000214.1 GCA_903903945.1 uncultured bacterium
CACCCTTCACATCAAAGCGTGTCAGCCGGACGGCATGTATCTGACAGCGCGAGCCACTTGGTTTGTAGCGACAGACTCACTCACCACGGCGAAGTACGTACATGTCCTGGGTCGTAACGGTTATTGTTCGGCGTTTCATCAGCTTAGTCGTTGCCGTTAGACCGCAGGCGATTCCTGATCGAGTAGGAGGTAGAACACAAGAACCAACGTCGTTCTTGCTCTGCCGCTAATCACCCGACCCACAGAGCACTCCGGGGTGACCTTCGGTGCCGCAACCAGCGTTCTATTAACTGGTGTGGGAAAGGTTTTTGCAGCGAGGTGCTACAAAAACGCCCTCACCCTTGATCGCTCCCACGAGGAGAGGGAAGGCAGGTGGCATGTAGGGTTTCTCATCCCGCGGTGATGGCAACGCAATTGGTTGGAGAATGTCGGTTTCGGCGCTTCGCTGGGAACACCAACCTACGAAACTATGGCGCGCACCCTTCGATCGGAGCCAGACCACCACGGAAGAGATACCTAAACAGATACACAGCGTCAGCGAGAGTGACGCTGCAATCGCCGTTCGGATCTGCCACACTGAGGGGCCGTGGCGCTGATCCACACAGATACAAGTAGTTCAGAAGACAAATGGCATCGGCAATGTTCACAACGCCTGATCTGTCAACGTCACCCGGAACGACAACGAACAATTGGCGATACAACTCTCTTGCTGCCAGAATGTTTGTCGTCAGGTCCGAAAAATCGAGACTGTCGTAGAGCGCTTGCGGGTTGAACGGGTCGTAGAGGTCTCGAAAATCAGTCGGATTGCGATGGAAGTTGTCGCCCATTGCCACAACGAACGCAAACTCCATGCCGTCTCCGGGCGCTAGATCGAGGGCACCGAAAGAGAGCAAGAAACGGGTGTCATAGCTCTCATCGCCGTTGCTAATTTGCGGAATAGGTGGCATCCACCCCTGCGAAGTGTAATCGATCGCGTCCCACATCTGGTCATAGTCTTTCTCCGGAGTCGACATCACGTAGTATTTGTTCCGGTCACCGGACGGGGTGCCAAGCCCACCTGTACCGAAGTCACGGTTGTTTTCCTGACGGCGCGGTCCCCAGTCGAAGGCCAACTCATACCCGTTCGTAAACCACCAGTTGAAGGACTGTTGAGGCTTTGTTGGGAAGTCGAGCAGAGTGACCCCAAAGACGCCACGCGCCGAACGCTCGTCCCATTGCTCACCCCGGGTTGGATCGCCGTCGTTGTCTGCTGACCAGGCGACAAATACGCTTTCCGAAGTAGTCGGGTCAAAGTACCGGTAGCTGCCAGAGATGTCGTCTTGGAAACCGTAAGGGTTGGCGAAGTGCCGGATGTCGCAGTCAAAATATAGTCCGAAGAATACCTTGTTCAGATATTGGCTGCCGACGTTCTTGATCCGATAGCGGAATATGATAAAGTCCTCGTATGTGCTATCACTCCAGGAATACGACTCCTGCACGATTTTCAGCCCGAGCGGCCGATGTGGCCGATTGTCCATAGGATCTCGACTGGTAAAGTCCTCGTTTGTTAGAGTGTCGGTATACTCTGCCACAATGTCAAATTCGCTGACGGCAGAGGGATCGTAGTCCGGATCGGTGGGTTCAGTTGATCGATAATTTAGGCCGCCGTATGGAGCTCCCCGTGGGTACATTTCGAAAACATGGTTCCAGCCATCCGTGCCGACAGACACTAAGGTGTCATTGTCGACTATCGCCCCGATCCACAGGGCACCCTGAAAGAGATAATTGATTCCGCTACCTGCGGGGAATTCGGCGGACGGAATGAGAACACTGCCCCTGTTTTCTGATCGGGGACAATCCGGCTCGGGGAATAAGGTGGCACCGTCATTGATAAATCCGAGACACCCCCAGTTGGTTACACTCATCCAGAGATTGCCCACCCGATGGGCGCAGTGTTCTATTTGTGGGATGGACAAGGCACGATCAATCTCCCCGAGGTTTTTGGTACCTATTCCACTCTTTCCTGCGCAGCGTTCGTGGGGAAAGGTTAGCGCCACCAGCATTGCAAGAATGCCGATTTTAATAGTGTTGAAGACGCATTTCATCTTGCCTCCCGCAAGTCAACATTCGTTTCGACAATCACAGGACGTCAAAGGAGCAATTTCGTCAAATGGAAAAATGCGGTGTCCGACGGACCAAGAAAACACCTGAGCCGGGGTATGGGGAGGCACACCCCGCGCAAGAAATCCCAGCGCAAGCGGTGGGGCACCCGTGCAATTCTGCCTTACTCCGACTTGCCTGCTACTCTATACACCCGGCAACAGGCGGCGCTCCGCTCCGGAATATATAGGAGATTAGGTAAACGACATCCGCGATATTTAGGCGACAGTCGCCGTTGATGTCTCCGACATTGAGTGGGGTGGGAGCCGGACCGCCGATAAACATGTAGTTGATGAGGTAGATCGCATCAGCCACATCAACAGCCCCTGACCGATCGGCATCGCCAGGAATTATCACGAATAGTTGCCGATATAATTGCCGCGCTGCCAGAACGTTCGTCGTCAAGTCCGAAAAGTCGAGACTGTCATAAAATGCCTGCGGATTGTTCGGGTCGAAAAACCTTTGGAAGTCGGTCGGATTGCGATGGAAGTTGTCACCCATCGCTACTACGAAGGCAAACTCGGTGCTATCGCCGGGCGCGAGATCGATCGAGCCAAAGGAGAGCAGAAAACGGGTATCGTAGCCGTCCGCCAGATTGCCACCTATCGCCGGGTTCGGTGGCAGCCAACCTTGAGCGGATTGATCTACTGCTGACCAAAGCTGGTCGTAGTCAGTTTCGGGAGTTGACATGATGTAGTACTTGTTTCGGTCGCCAGCGGGGGTTCCAAGTCCGCCTGTGCCGAAATTGCGGTTGTTTTCCTGAAGTCGGGGTCCCCAATCGAGGGATGGGTCGTCACCCCAAGAAACCCACCAGTTGAACGAAAACTGGGGGCTCGTTGGATAGTCGAGCACTGATGCGCCTATAGCTGCCCTCGGAGATTGCCCATCCCACAGTCCATACCTCGGATCGCCGTCGTTGTCTGCTGACCAGGCAACAAATACACTCTCTGAAGCAGTGTGGTCAAAGCACCTGTAGCTACCGGAGATGTCGTCTTGGAAACCGGCACTGGTATACAAATGGTAGATGTCACAGTCAAAGTATAGTCCGCAGAAGACTCGGTGAAGATAATGGCTGCCGATGTTCTTGATCCTGTAGCGAAACAAAATGAAGTCTTCGTAAACACTGGCGCTCCAGGAATACGACTGCTGCACGATTTTCAGTCCGAGTGGAATATGTGGTCGTCCGTCGTCCGGATTCTGGGCAACCCACGATTGGTCGGTCAGCGTGTCGTAGAATGTGGCGATGTAATCGGCTTCGCTGATGGCGTCTGGACTATATGCCGGATCATATGGACGTGTCGAGCGTTTGACAATACGTCCTTCGGGCAGGGAGCTGGGATACATCTCAAAGATGTGCTGCCAACCATCATGACCGGCAGAGACAAGGGTGTCGCTGTCTACTATCGCACCAATCCACAAGGCGCCTTGAAACAGATATTCTATACCCGACCCATACGGGAACTGACATGAAGGAGCTGGCAGGCCGGTCTCGGGGTCCTTTATGGGTTCCATCTGCGTGCCGTAGATTCCATAATTGGTGATAGTCATTCCGACGTTGCCCACTTTATGGACGCGCTGATCCGTGTAAGGATGTGATGAT
Source organism: uncultured bacterium (assembly GCA_903903945.1). Taxonomy (GTDB): domain Bacteria; phylum Zixibacteria; class MSB-5A5; order CAIYYT01; family CAIYYT01; genus CAIYYT01. Next base: position 3,740 of record CAIVAP010000214.1, read on the forward strand.
GAAGAACCTGCGACAGTAGGGACATGGGTCTCTGCGCTCTTGTTTGCTGCCCAAGTTCGTTCCATCGCGGTGCCGACTGCGAGCAACACCGCCAACACGATGATACCTTGCTTTAACGAGAATTTCATGGTGCCTCCCAGCACAGATTGGTATGAATCTATCTGCAATATAATACAACATGGCTCCGGTGTCAATAGTGCATGCGGATTTTCTCCGCGCGGTCAGGAAGCCGTAAAAGCCGGTGCACGAGGACGTACACCGGCCACAGACTGCGGAAGGGTTCCCGATTGTGCAGGGGGAATCGCCGTTTCGAGAGTTGAACCGTGCGATCAAACTCCCCCCTTGCTTCGGTGCACGCGAAGACCTAACTTGGAATTGTGAATCCCGGGTCGTCTCTTCTCACACGTCCGTTCTTGATCATCTTGGCGCTGGCGCTGGGGCTGCGCTTCACAGCGGTAATCTTTTCGCAGGGCTTCATGGCGCACGACGATCATTACGAGACCATTGAGATCGCTAATAGCTGGCTGCATGATGGGCTCTACCAGTCGGATGGCACCCTGCGCTGGGAGGGCAAGCCGGACATTGGGGTTATGCGTAGCGCCGTGTACAATCTGTTCCTGTTAGGGCTGATGAAAATCACTTCGGCGTTTGGTGTCGAACATCTCGACACGCACATGTATTTCAACCGGTTCGTACACGCGCTGCTGTCGTTGTTGCCCGTGATTTTTGGCTATCGATATCTCAAAGAAGAAACCAATGAACGGACTGCCGCGGTCGGTGGCGTGCTACTGGCGGCGCATTTCCTGATGCCCTATCTGGCCGTGCGCAATCTGGTGGAGATGGTTGCCGCCGATTTCCTGTTCCCGTGTTTGTATTTCGCGACTACCGGCATGAAGCGAGAGTCGGATGGTGATGCCGTGCTGGCAGGGGTGCTCGGCGGCATTGCCTTCATGATCCGTATGCAGGTTATCATGGCGCTCGTGCTCGTGCCGATTGCGATGGTCATTCGGCGTCGTGTCTGGCGGCAAGCAACGACGTTCACAATAACGTTGGCGGGAATGATCGTCTTGCAGGGTCTGATTGACACCCAGACACATGGCAAGTTCCTCGGGAGCTTCACCAATTACATAGTCGGTAATCTGGGCGCGCCACCGACAATTCCAGGGCCGTGGTACAATTACATTCTGCTGATTCTCGGCGTCATGGTACCGCCGTTTTCGCTGCTATTCGTCGGTTCCGTTTTCCAGTGGCGTGTCATTCGCAACCACATTGTCTTGTGGTTGCCAATGATGGCGTTCTTGATAGGGCACTCAGTGATTGTCAACAAGCAGGAGCGGTTTATCATTCCGATCTTCCCGATCTTGCTCGTGCTCGGCTGTGTCGGAGTCTACTATCTTACTCAGAGTAACGGTTGGCACAATCGTTGGCGCAAACTTCGCGTCGGGCTGTGGGTCTGGTTTGCCGTGAGCAATCTGGTACTACTAATGGCGTTCACAGTCAATTACGGGCATCGCGGCGCTGTTGATCCGTTGGTGTACTTGTCGCGTCAACCGGACGTCCGTAAAGTGCTCTTCGACTGCACTGAGCGCCGTATGTTTGTGCCATACAGCTATTGGCAGTATGACCGCTCCAATGCCTTCACGATTTACAGTAATCTTGAGTTTTTTCAGGCCTTGGCGCAGGGAAAACTGCTTTCCTTCTCGCCTCCGGACTATATCGTGGTTTTCAGCGACACCAACCTGGTACGGCATCAAGACCTGCTGACTTCAATGTTAGGGAAGTACAAGCTGGTTCATCATGGCAAACCATCGTTAGTCGACGTCGCGCTCAACAAGCTGAATCCCAAATACAATCATCGCAATGAGTCGTGGGTGCTGGGGCGAGTGAAATAGCAGAGTTGGAATTTTCTCCGAGAAAACAAATACCCCCACCAGGGATCGAACCTGGATTTCCGGCTCCGGAGGCCGACGCGTTATCCATTACACCATGGGGGCAACAACGCGAAATCTATCTGAATACAACAACAAAGTCAACGGCGAAATTGAGAACAACAATTCGTCGGTACGTCTTCAGCCGTTGACGCAAATGCCTTGACTTCAATGGCGTTGCGGCTAACTTAGTCGCGCATTAAGGCCGATACTTTTGAAAGGTAGACTATGCTCTGGTCAAAAACATATATCCCGACTCTTCGCGAAGACCCGGCGGACGCCGAGTTAATATCCCATAAGTTGCTGGTACGGGGGGGCTATATCCGCAAGCTGCAGGCGGGCGTTTACAACTACCTGCCGCTTATGCAACGGACGCTTTTGAAAACAATCAACATCGTTCGCGAGGAGATGGACCGATCTGGCGCCATCGAGATTACGATGCCGGTACTTCATCCGGCGGAGCTGTGGCAGGAATCGGGACGTTGGGATGTGATGGGCAAGGAGCAAATGCGCTCCAAGGACAGGCATGATCACTGGATGGTGCTTGGCGGTACGCATGAGGAAGTCGTCACCAACCTCATTCGCAACGAATTACGCAGCTACCGGCAGTTGCCGCTCAACCTGTACCAGATTCAGGTCAAGTTCCGCGATGAAATACGCCCGCGCTTCGGTTTGATGCGGGGGCGCGAGTTCCTGATGAAGGATGCTTATACTTTCGACCTCGACGCCGAAGCGCACAAGCTGGCGTATCAGAAAATGGTCGATGCCTACTTTGCGGTTTTCAACCGGTGCGGACTGGAAGTGCGCAAGGTGGAATCGGACACGGGCGCTATGGGGGGGAAGATGGCGCACGAATTTATGGTGATTGTGGATACGGAGTCGGGAGAGGAATTGTTGTTTTTCTGCAACAACTGCGATTATGCCGCCAATGTTGAGAAAGCCGACTCGATCAGCCCCAAGACGATGGCCGGGGAGTCGGAGAAGTCGCTGCAGAAGGTGCCGACACCAAACGCAGCTACGATCGAGGAAGTCACAGCATTCCTGGGTGTGCCTGCCGAACGTCTGGTCAAGACACTTCTCTATACTGCTGACGGCAAGCCGGTGGCGGCGATGATTCGCGGCGACCGGCAGATCAATGAACTCAAGCTCAAGAACCACCTCGGCTGTCTCGAACTGATGATGGCAACTCCGGAAATCGTGGAGGAAGTCACGCACGCGCCGGTCGGATTTGCCGGCCCTGTCGGTCTAAAAGGGGTCCGCCTGCTTGCCGACCCGGAAGTGATGGAATTGACCAACTTCGTCGTCGGCGGCAACGAAAACGAGACGCATTATATCAACGTCAATCATAAGCGCGACTTCAGCGTAAGCGAAATCGTTCCGATCCGCTTAGCGGCAGTCGGCGATATCTGTCCGATTTGCAGGAAGGGGACTCTACACACCAAAAAGGGAATCGAGGTCGGCAACACTTTCAACCTCGGTTACAAATATGCCAAGTCACTCAATGCGACCTACCTCGACAAAGACGGCAAGGAGCAGATGTTCTACATGGGTTCTTACGGCATCGGTATAACGCGCACGATTCAGGCCGCAGTCGAGAAATATAACGACGCTCGCGGTATCATTTGGCCAGCATCACTGGCCCCGTATCAGGTTCATATCGTGCCGCTGTCAACCGATGAAGGCTTGCGCAGCGCCGCTTTCGCGCTACACGATCAACTCATCAAGGCCGGTGTCGAAACGATTCTCGATGACCGCGACGAACGCGCCGGCGTCAAGCTGAATGACGCTGATCTGGTTGGCATGCCGCTGCGCGTGAATATCGGAGCCAAGTCATTCGAGAAGGGGCAGTTTGAGTTGAAGGATCGCGCCAAACCAGATCTGCAGATGGTTGAGATCGGTATAGCCGTAGAGACTATAAAGAAGCAGGTCGAAGCAAAGCTGGCGACGCCGGTGCCGATTTAGCGCTTAACATTAAGACATGACCCACCCGGCGCTTCGCTCTGGGTGGGCTACAGAATCTCATCATAAAAGTAGGAGTGTCGGGTTTCTCACTCCATGCTCCCGGAAGTCTCTGGTACCACCGACGAGTATACTTCGATCACATGATTGGGATCAACGGGACTGTCGTTCGGAACCCGACCTACGAATCCGCGATCATTTCTACATGATTGATAGGAGGCATCACGCACAATTCTAGTGCATGCGCCTGTTTCGGGACACGCCCGCTGCGATGCCGCCGTTGTTGTAACTGATTGCAATTAAATGCATTACCAATACGTTCTTTCTTTGGCACGACCCTTGCATAACTCCATGCAGAAACAGAATGCTGTTAGGTTAGGAGGAAAAATTGAAACGGTTAATACTTTTGGTTCTGACGATGGTTGGCGTGTTGGTGTTCGCAGCCGGATGTACGGAAGACAAGGTTGTAAAGGCGGTAGGCGACGTGCCGGCGGTGCCGACCGGAGTCAGCTCGACTACCGGAGATCGGCAGGTTGAAATCAATTGGCGTGGTAACAACGACAAGGGCGTAACAGACGGCTACGGCGTCTATCGCTACACGCGCACTGTGGACGGTGTAGATCAGTATGAGCTTCTCGGGACTGTGCTTGCCAGCGCCGGTGTTGTTTACGATGGTGACGATGTCAGGTGGTACTCATATATCGATGACAACGTCACGAACGGAGTCACATACTATTACTCTGTGAACGCCTATAATAAATGGGGCGAATCAGAACTGTCGGCGGTGGATGTCTTTGACACACCAAGACCCGAAGGCGATGCGACTGTTCGCGACTATCATGAATCCCCAAGCAGAGCGGGCTTCGAGTTCAGCCGTGGGCGTGTCGTGCGATACGATGACTCGGGCGCCGACATCTTCTTCGAATACGACCCCGATTTCGATTCCTATTTTCTTTTTGCCGCTAACGTCCACACGGACATCCAAGACTTCGGGCCGACGCAGAGTCTGACTGACGTTGGTTATGTACCGATGACTGCGGATACTGCTTGGTCCGCACTGGGGTATCTGGAGCTGTCGCTCAACCATAGCTATCTTGTGTGGACGGCCGACAACCACTATGCGGCATGTCGGGCAGATTCGATCAAATCGAATGGTGATATATGGATACATTGGGCTTATCAAACGGCAGAGGGCAACCGCGAACTCAAGCGCGGTCTGGTCACACGCCCGCAACATGATGCCAATTATGGCAAGAGGAAAGGTTAGTAACATGAAACGCCTGATCATTCTCACGGCGCTGCTGGCATTGGTTCTGACCAGTGTGCTGGCAGCTCAGTCGACTATGCGTCGCACTTACCGCGACCTTGATGTCGATGTTTGGACCGATCGCGATGACGGCTCTAATTATTACGAAGGTGACGACATCACGATCTATTTCCGCGCGTCCGAGGACGCCTACGTGACGATCTATGATCTCGACACGCGAGGCAATGTCAATCTTATCTTCCCGCCCACGCCGGGGGATAACAATTACGTGCAGGCGGGGGAGATATATATGATCCCCGAGAGCTCCGACGACTACACGTTGACACTCGAAGGTCCTCCGGGTACTGAACAGATTCAGATGGTTGCTTCCACCGAGTATTTTCCCGTGCCTGACTGGCGCGGACCGGTTTCGGTTTACGACAAGGACTGGGGATTTAAGTACGACGGCGAGAACGAGAATTTCATCAATCTGATCAATCAGAAGTATTTCGCCGGCGAGAACTTTGCTTACGACCATGTGAGTTTCTATGTGGCGCCTAAGTACTATTATCAGCCGGCGCACACCGACTGTTCGGGTGACTGCGGTCGTGTCTATGTCGACTATCCTGATGGTTGCGAGGTCTACGTCGATGGCGCGTTCTTTGGCTATGCGCCGCTCTATATGCCGGGAATTTATCTTGGCCGCCATCGTGTGACCGTCTACTGGGGCACTTCGGTAGTCTACAACGACTGGATTTTTGTCGATGTCCGCGATCCGTTTTTCATCTATACGCGCCCGTGGTTCGTCTATAACTACTGCTGGGATCACTGGTATCGCAACAACTCCTGGGACAGTTATTATGACGGACCTTCACGCTACAAACACAAGCAGGGGGATTTCTACAGCGCCTCCAAACCGCAAGTGCGACGCGGCTACGAAGTAGTTGCCAACGATCACGCCAAGTATACAAAGTCGAAGTTCTATGCAGGTGACAAAGAGACGCGGATCACCAAGTACAAAGAGACTTACGGTTACGACACCAAGACGAAGACATTCACGACCGGCAAATCCGCTCGTCCCGATGAGATCGGGAAGAAGAAGTACTACAACGGCGAGACATACGGCGGTGCTAAGCGGCCGGGCTCGAACGACCGGGGTGACGTCAGCAAGAGGCAGCCGGGGGACAAACGCACCACCAACGATGGCGCTGTTAGCAGAAAGGGGAGCACCGGTCGTGGCTATGAAGGCAAGAAGGTGCCGGTAGGCGGACAGAAGGACCCCGGCGTTGACAACCGCAAGCCGGTGAAACCGAGCGGCGGAGACACCAAGAAGGAACCGCAGGCGAAACCGAAATCGGACAGTGGTTCCCAGCCGAGTGCGCCGGCAGTCAAAGAACGTTCTGGCAGTTCGGGAGGCGGGAAGTCTTCTGATAGCTCGTCGCCTTCCTCGTCAGGAAAACCATCCGGCGGCGGGAAGAAGCATTAGTAGTGCGTTCGCGCTATGTGCAAAGAGTCACACCCTCACCCCAACCCCTCTCCCTTGAAGGGAGAGGGGCAAAGGGAGAGGGTGATGTACTTATGCCACAGCCCCAGGATTCCTACTGGCGCACCTGCGTGTGATGAGCTGAATGATAGGAGGTTTGCACAGATGCTAATGAAGAAACTACTGACATTCGCGATAGTGATTGGCGTTTGCATTGCGATAGCGACCCCCTCGTTGGCGATTGAAAAGCATAAGAAAGATACGCCCGCTCCGAAATCAGACACGACCGCTCTTGTCAAGCCGCAGACCCAGCCACAATCGCAGCCCCAAACAGCCGGAGTGAACGACACACTGAAAACGCCAAAACAGCGCAGGACGCCCCCGGTTTTCAATGACTTTATTGATGTCAATATGAATGGCATTGACGACCGCCGGGAACAGGGAGGCTATTTTATCCCGCCCAAGCAAGCGCCCAAGACGCCAGCAGCTATAAAAAAGACCGATAGCACAAAGACGGTAATTCCCAAGCCGTCCGGCGAAAAGGCGCAGAAAAAGGACAAATAGCTGCCCGCGATAGGCATCAAGACTGAAAACATTCGAGCGACAAAACGTATAACAGAGTGACGGCTTTGTAGTTGACGAAGCTGTTATTTTTAGCTACTTTGTTGGCACTCTACTGCTTAGAGTGCTAACGGTATACGGTATATTGTGGCGGATCTCGATGGCTTCGACGGAAGAGCAACAAAGAAGATGATGCAGCTTGATTTGACAGAACGAGAACGAACGATCCTGGCGGTGCTGATAGATCACTATGTCCGAACGGCCGAACCGGTTGGTTCACGTGTCATTGCCACCAGATACGATCTCGGTGTTTCACCGGCGACCGTTCGCAACACGCTCTCCGATTTGGAGGAGAAGGGACTGATCGAGCAGCCTCACACTTCCTCAGGACGCATCCCGACCGAAAGCGGCTACCGACTCTACGTCGACAAGCTCTTGAAATCGGAAAGGCTTTCGGCGCCCGAACGGGAGAAGATCAAACGCGCTTTGTCCATTGACTATAGCGCCATAGAAGATATTCTGGAACAGACTTCGCGGGTGCTGGCGAGATTGACGTCACAGTTGGGTGTGACAATCACTCCCAAGTTCGATCAGGCGGTGCTCAACAAGGTTGATCTTGTGCAACTGACCGACACGCGGGTCATGGTGATCGTCGCGGTGAGGTCGGGGATTGTGCGCACGATTTTGATCGAGGTTGACAGCAATATCGAAGTGGAGCGGTTGCGTCAGACCGCTGACGTTCTCAATGAAAAGCTGTCGGGACTGAGTCTGGGCGAGATCAGGCGCACGATTGCCGAACGATTGCGCGCCGAAGAACGGGGTGACCCGCAAGTGCTCAAGCTCTTTATGGAACAACACGAGCACATGCTCAGCGAATCGTCCGGAGAGGAACTTCATACTGAAGGCACAATAAATATCCTCTCGCAGAAGGAATTCCAGAATCCGGAAAAACTGCGCGAATTCCTGACCCTCTTAGAGGAACGGCACAGTCTGATCGACCTGCTCAAGATTAAGACGTTTGCGAATGATATCACGGTTACAATCGGCGCCGAGGCCAATATCGAAGGGATGAAGGGTTGCTCGGCGGTCACGCGCAGTTATCAAGCGGGGCAGATACGCGGGACAGTTGGAGTAATCGGCCCGACGCGGATGGAATATGCAAAACTGATGTCACTGGTCGATTACACGGCGAAAGTGCTGTCAGAGATACTGTCACGATGAGGAATGGAAATGAGCAAAGCCGATAAAGAACGGAAGCAGCGAGAATCTCAAACTCCGTCGGATACGGAGATCGAGGCGACAGGCGAATCGGAGTCAGCGGCTGTCGAAAAGCAGATCGATATAAACGGTTGTGCCGGGGCGGTTTTTTCACCGGAGCAGCAGATTGCGGCGCTGACCGGACAGCTTGACAAGGCCAGGGATGAATATTTGCGTCTGGCGGCGGAGTTTGACAACTATAAGAAGCGGACAACACGCGACTACATAAATTTGGTCAAGACGGCCAATGAAGGGCTGATCGCGGAGCTTCTGGAGTTGCTTGACAATTTCGAGCGGGCGTTCAAAAGCCGCGAGGAGAATCACGATGCGGAGGCCTATCACAAGGGGGTCAGCATGTTGTATGACAAGCTTCTTGATGTACTTTCACGCGAAGGGCTCAAGCGTTTTAACTCCGTCGGTCATATATTTGATCCGCGGTTGCACGAAGCTGTGATGCAGGTCGACGACGATGGCGCAGAACCGGATACAGTTGCGGCGGAATTGCAGGCCGGCTACACGCTCAACGACAAAGTAATCAGGCATGCGCGTGTAGGTGTTGTCAAAGGCAAGGAGAGTTAGGTCTTGCCTGATAGTTTTTAATGGATAGAATTAGTTCGTATCACTGATAATAGGTGTGATGGAGGAACATAGTCATGGGTAAAGTAATCGGCATAGATCTCGGGACCACTAACTCATGCGTTGCCGTTATGGAAGGTGGCGAACCGGTCGTGATCCCCAACCTAGAGGGTGGTCGGACAACACCATCGGTCGTCGCGTTTCAGGAAAACGGCGAACGATTAGTGGGTCAAATCGCCAAACGTCAGGCGATCAAGAACTCGCAGAACACGGTCTTCTCGATCAAACGGTTTATGGGACGACGCCATGCCGAAGTGACCAGCGAAGAAAAGATCGTGCCATACAAGGTTACCGAGAACGAATCGGGTGATTGCCGGGTGGAGATCATGGGCAAGCTCTATTCGCCGCCGGAAATCTCGGCGATGATCCTGCAGAATCTTAAAGCGAGCGCCGAGGCATTCCTTGGCTCAACGATCACGCAGGCGGTGATTACCGTCCCCGCCTATTTCAATGACAGCCAGCGTCAGGCCACTAAAGATGCCGGACGCATTGCCGGTCTCGAAGTGTTGCGCATCATCAACGA
>CAIVAP010000215.1 GCA_903903945.1 uncultured bacterium
GAAGACCTTTATAGGAAGAACGGTGCTGCCAACAACGATACCGTACTGAGTAATTTGATCAGCACGTGAATCGAAGGTCCGGCAGTGTCCTTCAGCGGATCGCCAACAGTGTCGCCAACGACGGCCGCTTTGTGCGTTTCGGAACCCTTGCCACCAAATTGGCCGGTTTCGATGAACTTCTTGGCATTATCCCAAGCGCCGCCACCGTTGTTCATCATTGTAGCGACGAGAATACCGGTGATGGTGCCGACCATAAGCATTGCCGCCACGGTCTGAACTCCTGCTAACGAACCGGCGGGACTGAACAGGCGGAAAAGCACTCCAACCGCAACCGGCGTCAACACTGCCAATAAGCCGGGAAGGATCATTTCCTTAAGAGCGCCCGCTGTCACGATTTCGACACAGCGACCATAAAGCGGCTTCTGCGTCCCCTTCATAATACCAGGGAATTCCTTGAACTGACGACGGACTTCATTGATAACATAATATGCTGCGCGTCCGACCGCCCGAATTGCGAGAGAAGCGAACACGAAGACCAGCGCCGCACCCAACAACGCTCCCACGAACGTCGCCACATCACTGAGATCGACTCTGATGACGCCGGTGATGCCGCGTTTCACCATGTACTTCTCAACTTCATCTATATAGGCGCGGAACAACAGGAATGCCGACAAAGCTGCACTGCCGATTGCATAACCTTTGGTGAGGGCTTTGGTTGTATTGCCTACCGAGTCAAGTCTGTCCGTACGGACGCGAACTTCCTTCGGCTGACCCGACATTTCGATAATGCCACCGGCATTATCAGTGATCGGCCCAAAGGTATCCATCGCCAATATGTACGCACACGGAGCCAGCATACCCATTGTCGCCACCGCCGTACCGTAGAAACCGGCATTGTGCGCAGCAATTTGCAGTCCCGGCATCGCCGCCAAAGCATGCACGCCGCATTGATATGAGGCCATCAGCGCCGCGCAGATCAGGAGCACAGGAATACCAACGCATTCCATACTAACTGAGTAACCCATGATGATATTGGTTGCCGCGCCGGTTTTCGATGCCTCAGCAATACTCCTGACCGGACGATAGCGATACTCAGTGTAATACTGCGTAACAAACACAAACGCCAGCGCGGTGATCAGACCTACGACACCGGCAAAGAAAAACCAGATATTGTTGCCCAGCAGGAAGTAAACCGAAATATAGAAACCGATCATCGCAAGAACGGTCGTAACGAAGTATCCGCGATTGAGTCCCTTCATCGGGTCTTCGTCTTCTTTGATTTTGACGACCATCACGCCAACCATCGTCGCGATAAGACCGAAAGCACGCGCGACCAGCGGGAAGAGAATACCGTACAAACCGAACAGCGGCCAGAGAGCCATCCCCAGAATCATCGCGCCGATATTCTCCGCCGAGATCGACTCGAATAGATCAGCGCCACGACCGGCACAGTCGCCGACGTTGTCACCGACGAGGTCGGAAATTACGGCAGGGTTACGGGGATCGTCTTCCGGAAGACCGGATTCAACTTTGCCGATCAGATCGGCGCCGACATCCGCAGCTTTGGTGAAGATACCGCCGCCGAGTTGGGCGAATAGCGCTACAAAACTCGCGCCAAAGCCGAAGCCGACGATTTGCAGCGGAACGGTGGTTGCTTCAGGCGAACCGGCACTAGCCAAACCGCCATAAATGGCAAACAGCCCGCCGACGCCAAGCAAGCTCATAGAAACCACGGTGATGCCGGACACAGCGCCACCGCGCAACGCCATCTGTAAACCGCCGTTTAGACTTGTCCTTACCGCCGAAGCTGTCCGGATGTTCGACCGTACCGAGATATACATGCCAATGATACCGGCGATTGAGGATGCCGCCGCGCCGATCACAAACGCGATCGTAACTTTCATGGCATTAGAATCTTTGAGACCAAACTGATACAGAACGAAAATCAAAATGGCCGCACCAATTGCCAGATAGCCGATCGTCGTGTACTGCTTGCGGACAAAGGCGCTAGCGCCTTCCTTGATCGCGTCCGACACTTCGCGCATCTGGGCGGTCCCGGTGTCACTCTTGAGAACCTTCCTGGCAAGGTATAGAGCGAACAGAAGTGAGATTGCCGAGATAGCGTAGACAAATCCGATAAAGAATGTTGGGCTTAGACTCACTTTGTCACCTTTCTATCACCCGTCTTCCGAGCGATGTATATAACCATCAATTCATTTTCTCTCTTTAACTTCGACCCAGACGAAAGCCTACGACTGCCCCCGAAAAAATCGCCCGAAGATAAAAGCGGTCAAAAGCATTCGCAAGTAAATTATTACGTGATACAAAAGTTGATTTGATGGACGCTTTATTGGCGCCAATCGAACAAGATTGCTTCGTCGTCCCCCACCTCGCACCGACTCCCCAGCGACTCCTCGCAATGACACAATCTCAATCTGCAGCAACAGATTCAGGCGATTCGTCATTGCGAGAAGTCTGGCGCTACCACGGCCAGCCAATGCCACTCATCTCACCGCCAGACGACGAAGCAATCTCACAGCCGAGGATACAGGTCCTCCCATGTCGGATTCATGTTGTTGATCAGATCAACCTTGTCTTGCCGTGAACCGCTCTTGATCTGTTTTTCGCGCCTGATTGCACCGTAAGCCTCCTAGCAGATTTCATAGTACACTAGCTTGACGGTCTTGTATTTCGAGGTGAACCCAGAACAGAGACCCTCTCGATGTTGAAAGACTCGACGTTTTAGATCATTCGTGACGCCTGTGTATAGCACGGTGTTGTGCGCGTTGGTCATAATGTAAACGCAGAACTGCCGATCCAGATCTATCTCCCCCGGAGGAGAACGTCACGAAACCAAGAGACAAGATTGCTTCGTCGTCCCCCACCTCCCACCGGCTCCCCAGCGACTCCTCGCAATGACGGCTTGTGATCCCGTTTGACACTCACTAACTGACTCTCCTCACTCAGGCCTGCACACTACAATTTCCACTTCTCCAAATGCTGCATCAACTCGTAATCAGTCATATCCATCTTGAGCGGCGTGATCGAGATGAATCCTTCGCTCGTAGCGGAAAAATCCGACTGCTCGAAATGATGCCAATCAGGCTCGCCGGCAATCCAATAATACTTTCTCCCGCGCGGATCAATCTTTTCAACAATGATGTCACGGTATACTCGCTTCCCCAAACGAGTGATTTTGACACCGGCGTATTTGCCATTCGGTGGATTGGGGATGTTGACATTTAGCAGCGAGAAACTGGGCAGGCCATTGTGAAGCACCTTTTTCGTCAGCTTGCCGGTGAAACGAGCCATCGCGGCATAATCGATATCATCAAACGGCACCGAGGAGACCGCAATCGAAGGAATCCCCAGAATCGCTCCCTCAAATGCCGCCGAAACCGTGCCGGAGTAGGTGACATCATCTCCCATATTCGGCCCACGGTTAATACCCGAGATCAGAATGTCGGGGAGCTTGTTGTTGAGTATGCCGTGAACGGCGACCATCACGGCGTCCGTAGGCGTGCCATCAACACTGTAGTATCCCTTGCCGATCTCGTTCAGCCGCAAGGGGCGTTGCAATGTCAGCGAATGTCCCGCCGCCGACTGATCCGCAACCGGCGCCACGACCATCACGTCGCACACTTTGGCGATCTCTTTGCGCAGCCGCAATAGCCCTTCGGCTTGAAATCCGTCGTCGTTAGTAAGTAGCGCCAGCATGGGTCACCAAAATAGTGATTTCACCAGCATTATCAAGAATCTAATCGTGTCGATTGGCGGGTTGATCCAACTGCGACCGGCGTGATAGATCGTGCTGATTCCCACCGACTTGACATCATATCCCGCGCGCGCGGCTTTGATTAGCAACTCCGGTTCCAAATCAAAGCGGGAGGAGGACAACGTGATGTTCTTGAGAATGGCGGTCGGTATCAAGCGATAACCCGACTGGCTGTCCTGGATACGAACACCGCAGAAGACTGACGAGACGAACGACGTTAACGAGTTCGACACCTTGCGTGCAAACGGCATCGTCTTGTCACGCCGTCGTATGCCAACCAGAATCGTTTGATCATCCGAGTAGGCATTCAGGAAGCATTGGATTTCGGTCGGATCGTGTTGAAGATCGGCATCAAGCGTGATGACCGCATCGTAGTCATGCGCGACGGCATAGGCGAAACCGGTTTTAAGCGCCTCTCCCTTGCCGCGATTTCCGTCATGTGTCAGAACGATTGCGCCAGCTACGCGTGCAACCTCGCCCGATTCATCGGCGGATCCGTCGTCAACGATCAGAACATCGAAGTCGTGGTGCAATCGTTTGACTAGGCAAATCAACTGGCTCAGCGTTTTTGCTGCATTGTAGGCGGGAATGATGACGAGGTACTTGCGCATCTTGTGAAGATACGCAGCGCTCCTGTCTCAAGGCAAGATGTTACTGATCTCGAGAGAAACCCGAGGGCGCACAGCCGTGCGCCCCTACGACAATTCAGGTAGGTCAAGCCCAGTTGGGGCTTGACATTCGTGGATGTCACGCCGCGAGTCGGCGTGACCTACATCACAGCACATGGCGCAGGCCCGCCGACGAAGATGTAATTTATCAGATACACTACATCCGCGATATTCAGTCGTCCATCCTGATTGACATCGCCACCAGACAAATCCAACGGCTCAGGACCGTTGGCAAAGAGGTAGTAAATCAGGCGCACAGCATCCGTGATATTGACGCCACCTGATCCATCAATGTCCCCACAGCCCCAACCACAAGCCACTGGCAGCGCACCGATCAACACCCCACAGGAATTGTTGCCCGGAGCACAGGGGGAATTCCCCTGCAGATGGAAATCACCGGAGGTGGTGTCGCAGAAGAGAGGATCGGCGGAGAAATTGCCGTTGGAGTCGGCCTGCGAAGCGATAACACCAACCCAGTCTCCACCGTGGTTGCCACAAATGTCAGTGTAGGAAATCGATACTGCTGGCATACCACCCGGAGTCCCTGCGATCACTGGTGCCGTGCTCAGTCCATTGGCCAGGATCGAATTCGCAATTCGAACTCCGCCATTGGACACAATCGCTGAGGCCACGGTCCCTGAGTTGGCGTTGAATGTGCAATTCGTCATCTCGTATGGCGAGCCGTAGACAGCCCCTCCACCGACTGGACAAGTAATCATGCCATTTCTGAACACGCAACTATACAGAAATGCGGCACCAGACTCAAGTCCGATGGCCGATCCATAGTCGCAGGCATGATTGCTATCAAAATCACATTCGATAGCCACGAGCGGTCCCCCGTACACCGCACCTCCCGTTTTGGCGCCGTTCTCTGCGAAGACACATTTCTCCAGTCTAAGTGGGCCGCCCTGAATGGCGCCGCCGAAATCAGAGAAATTGCCTCTGAGTACCGAGGAGCGAACCACCGTGCCACCGGCACCGTCGGCGAAAATCCCGCCACCTGCAATAGCCCAGTTAGCGGAAAGGCAGCAATTGGCTATGAGAGCCGAAGATCCCCGACAAAGTACGCCTGCTCCAGCCGTCACGATTCCACCCCAACAGACAGTACCCCTGCCATTGACAATCGATAGACCACACAGGACGGATGAAGTGTCCTCGCCGCTTACAAATCTCACGACACTGCCAGTATCAGTGTCGGGATATCCTGTCGAACTACCGTCGATGATTGTATTGGCTATATGTGTCGTGTCGCCATCAATCAAGAATTCACTCCCCACGGTGATTCTTTTCCCCATGAAGTTGACCCTTTGATAATAGCGTCCATCAGCCACCAGCACAGTATCCCCATCCAATGAGGCATCGATTCCGGCTTGAATAGATGGCCGATCGGCGGGAATATAGATGGTCGTCGCCAAACAGAGCGGCGCGAACATCAGAATGACTGCAAAAACGATAGCTCTTTTCATGATTCGAAAACCTCTACGTCGGACGATTTTGGTGCGGTCGATGCAAAGGAAACCTCGGTGCATTTTCCTGCACGCCTAACATAGCAGCTATCGACGAGTATGTCAAGTAAAATCGACCTGTTACCCTCCTTCAGAAGCGTTCTGGACAAGACTGACATCGGCTGTCTCCTATCATTTCCAACTCGCCGCCCGTGGAGGATGTATTATATTGGTTGGTGTCAGGGGCGAACTTGAGATGCTGAAAGGATCTGATGAAACGCGCTATAACCTTTGACTACTGGCAGACGCTGATTGCCGATACAAGAGAGCGGGAAACCATGACCGCCCGGAAGAAGATGATGCACGAATACCTGATCGCAAACGGCTTCAATCCACCGGAGAATCTCGATGCCGGATTTGCCGCCGCCAAACCCTGGTTCTTTGCCATCTATCACAGTGAACAGCGGACGCCAACGCTGGAGGAACGGCTCGAATTCGTGCTGCAACATTACGACATCAAATTGACCCCTACTCAGTTTGAACCATTGGCGCATGAATTCGGCGAATTGGGTCTTATGCTTGGCCCGGTGCCAACGCCCAATATTGCCGAAACGCTGGCGCTGCTCAGCAAAAGCTACCTGCTTGGTATTGTTTCTGACACCGGTTACACTCCCGGGAGCGTGCTGCGGAAGCACCTTGAGCATCACGGCCTGCTGCAATACTTCAGCGCGTTTTCTTTCTCCAATGAATCGGGACGAGCCAAACCGCATGAACATGCGTTTATGACGGCGTTGAACCAAGTTGGCGTCGGACCGGCCAACGCCATTCACTGCGGTGATCTTTTGGCACATGATGTGCTTGGCGCCAAAAGACTTGGCATGACGGCAGTGCTCTACACAGGCTGTTGGGTCTCCGAAACCGACGGCATTATCCCAGATTATGTGATAGCCGACTGGCGAGAGCTACCTGCGATTGTGGAAGGAGTGTTTGCTTAGTGGCAGCCTGTCCACGTGCTGTCTGAGCTGTCTCGATCCCATGGTCTTCACCGAGTTTTCAACAATAACTTTATGACAATAGCGTATCATATTGCTAATATAGCACTTACGCGACTGACGTCGCATTGTCGAGCAGTGTCCAATCTCTGCGCACCCAGAAGAAACCGCTTTACATAATAGACCGAAACATTATATTGCCAGCGGGCAAAATTACTGTCGGGACTTACCCGTTTAGATGGAGAGACAAATGATAAGTAATGGCTTGAAGTTGATTTTCATGACGGTTCTGGCGATCACGCTGCTGGGTGCGTCTCTGTACGCAAACAGCCTCACGACACCTTTCGAAATTGCTGCGCAAAATGTTAGCGATGTTAGAATCGGCGACCCCGTGACCGTGGCGATCGATCTTTCAGCCGGTAGCGAGGTGTTCGTCTCGTACAAATTCCTTGTCGCCTATGACGCCACACGCCTGAATTTTGTCAACGCCGCGATTGGCAATGACTTGGTCCCCTGCCATTGGGAGTCGTTCAGCTACACGCTCCTCCCGTGCAGCCAGTGCGACACTCGCCTTGTCGAAGTGACAGCCGTGGCCGATCTTGACAACGGCGGCGCACATCCTTCCTGTTTATCGCAATTCGGGCAAATCCTCAAGTTAAACTTTAAGGTTACGACCGACACGCTTAAGGCCGGCTCAACTGCCGCAGTCAATTTCTACTGGGACGACTGCAGTAGCAATACTCTCGGTTCTGTCCTTGCCGATACGGTCTGGCACGGTCGGTTTGTGTACGACCAACAAGGCAACAACATCACCGGCCTCGACCCGCATCTCGGAGGCACTCTGCACGGCTGCATCATCCCGGGCGATATTGTGAATGTCCGCGGCACCAATATCCACGATGGCGGCGTGTCAATTCGACAGAAGTTCGGCGTCTATGCCGACTGCAACGGTGACGGTAGATTCAACATCGCCGACATTAGTTATCTTATATTGTACGTGTTCGACGGCGGCCCGGCACCGCTGGACTACTTGCATGGCAATTTCGACGGCGACGACAGCCTCACGATTGCCGATGTGGTCTTCCTCATCCGCTATATGTTCGGCGGCTGAGAGAATTAGTCCATTCGATAGCTGGGAGAGTCAACGAACTGTCTTGGCCCTGTCTCGCGGATCTGTTGAACGTCAGCGATCTCTTGGCTACGGCTAAATCACACCTGCCAGTTTCATGAGTCAGAATCCGCTCGGTTTCTGCGTTGCCGCACCACCCTTACCCCACCTCCGACCTCCACTTCGCCAGTCAATAGCGCCACCGTCCAGCGTTTGGAAAAATGTCCGGTGGACTGGGATGCTGGAGAAGCGCGACGGGAACTGGCTGATCATGCAGATGCACTTCTCACATTCTTTTGAAGATGCCCGGGAGATGGCGAAAAAGGCGCTACAGGACAAGAAACCATGGGGTTCTCGGCTCCAAGTTTGTGCGTTGCGTGCTTCCCCTTCGGCGCAACCGCAGTGGGCATGGTCAAGACAGCCTCGGGCTATAACGATTAACCTCGAATTCATGCACTGCCGTTCAGGTGAACGTTTGCGTAACATCGCGCGCTTCACGATTGACTGACTCTCAATCGCTGACAGTACTGTTTTCGACCTCTTTGAGTGAGAGATGTTCCTGCTTGAGGTGGTAGAGACCGGCAAGAGTAATGGTGAAATACTGCGTCGCCCACATGACGATGCTGCAGGCGGCGGCATCGGCGGCGGGGACGTTGTAGAGGCTTAGACTCAATACGGTCAAGTATTGGTACGGTCCGATGAAGCCCGGCGCATTCGGTAGCATGATTCCGACCGCTACGACAGCCAGGACTACGAAGGATGCGTCGATGGGCAAGTATGACATTCCGAATGCCAAGAAGATCAGGTAGTTCGAAACGGCCATGATCACCCATAACAGAATCGACTGCGCCGAGATGATCACAATCGCCTTCGTGTCGGAAAGCACTTCCAAACCGGAGGCAAATTTGAGACAAACGTCGCTACCGGTGCTGCGAATCTTTTCCGGGAACACATGCAACATCCTGTTGATCCAGCGCAGCGTCAAATCGGTCTTGACCTTGAGCAAGACCATACCGACAACGGCAACGGCGGTCAGAATGAAGAAGATCCATCCGGCCTTCTCCAAATGCCGCAAATCAGCAGTCTCCGGGAATTTTTTGAACAGCAAGATGAGAGTGAACAAGGTGAGAAGCGTCAGCAGGTCAAAAACGCGTTCGACCAATGTCGTTGCCATCGCCGCCGAACGAGAGACATTCTCGATCTTGCCGAGCGATATGGGGCGGACAAACTCGCCTAACCGCGCCGGTAGAATGTTCGATGCCATAAAGCCGATCATCGACGCCGCGTACAGTCCGTGGAACGAGCACTTCTTGATAGGATTGACCATGTAGCCCCAACGCCAGGCACGAAGCAACATCGCGATGAAAATCGAAGCGATGTTGGGAATGAGCCACCAGTAGTTGGCAGCGCGCATCGCCGAGTACACTTCTGCCCATTCGACCTTTTGGAGAAACAAATATAGAAAAAATGCGCCGATCAGAAAACCTGCGAGAATCAGCAGATTCCTACGCATGCTTGCCCCACTCGCCAAACGTCTTCTCCATCACGGCGAATGAGCGTCGCGCACAATCATCCCAGGTGAAACGGTTCGCCCATTCCACAGCGCCCAGCGACAACGACTGATAAAGCGGTTTGTCCGAAAGCACTCGCACAATTTGTTGAGCAAGTTCTTCGATGTTGCCATACTGGTACAGCAGCCCCGATTTTCCCGGGTTTACCGAGTCCTTCAACCCCGGGACATTCGCCGCTACAACCGGTGTGCCACAGGCATTGGCTTCAATATTCGTAATTCCCCACCCTTCTTTAGGAGAAGGATAGACCGAAACATGAGATCGTCGCAAATGGGTCAGTTTCTC
Organism: uncultured bacterium; assembly: GCA_903903945.1. Taxonomy (GTDB): domain Bacteria; phylum Zixibacteria; class MSB-5A5; order CAIYYT01; family CAIYYT01; genus CAIYYT01. Next base: position 9,845 of record CAIVAP010000215.1, read on the forward strand.
CGCCGAATTCACGAAACCGACTAGTTCCACGGCATCCTGCAGCCCGAGTCTTGCCACAATCTGCTTTAGCGATTCCAGATAGTCGCCATCGCCAACGATCAAGGCGCGCACGTCCGGTATCGATTTCTGTATGGCGGGCAACGCCTGAACGAGATGATGCACCGACTTGTATTTCTTGATGCGTCCGAGGTAAACAACTGTCGGGCGATCGTACTTGACCACCGGCCGCTCAGGATTGTACACGTCATGGTCAACACCACACTCGGCGACGCCGATCTTGTCCACGGCGATTCCGCGCGCAACCAAATCGAGACGAGTCGATTCACTGATCGCCAGAAAACCGGACTTGCGATAGACACTTTTGATCGGCTTCTCGGCGAGATAGACATAGCTGGCGATCACGGGGTTAGCTTCCTGATAGATGTTCCTACCGAATAGGTGCGGAATAACGGCCAGATGCGGCATCTTGAAAAACATCGGCAAATAGAACGGTATCTTGTTGATGTCCTCCACGAGAAGATCATGCGGTTTTTCATCAAGAATCTGGCGGATCAACGTCGGCGCGATGAAGTTGAAAGCCTGCCGCCCTCCCCTGCGATAGACCTCCACGCCGCCGATACATTCACGAGTTTTGCAGCCGGGATAAGTGCAACAAGCCAGTGACACTTCGTGTCCCCAACTCACAACCCGTCTGAGTATTTCCTCCAGATGAACCTCGGCGCCACCCGCCTGAGGGTGCGTGAGGTCCTGCCAATTGATCGCCAGTATTCGCAACTACGTTCCGGTCCTACTGTGTGTCGCGTGGGACGTCTACTTGTCTGACCCGAACGCCGGTACGCAACGTATCCTCACTCTTCAGCCGCCTAACTTCCGCCAGCGCGCTCTGAACATCGGTGTCATTGGGATGATTAGATGCCCAACGACCGAGCAGATTTTCCAGCGAATCATACTCCTTATCCTGATAGTAGATTCTTAGCAACTGCTGATAGGCATTCTCATGGTTCGGATTTCGTTCGAGAATACCGTTCAGAATCTGATAAGCACGCACCTTGTCTTTCTTGTTCTGCCAGAGGCCGGTGGCAATCGCGATCCAGCCCATCTCCGTATCAACGGAACGCGGGGCACTACGAGCAATCTCCTCGGCGCGCGGCAGCGAATCCACGTCGGTGTATAGCTGCATCAGATAGGCATACGTCTGCCACTGCCCGGGGACCGCTTCCAGCGACTGCTTGGCCAGTTGGATAGCGCGGTTATAATCACCTTTCTTACGCAACGCCTCGGAGGCATAGAGAAAACCGGCGGAATAATTGTTGGTAAGACGTGCAGCGTTCTCGTCTTTGAATACGGTCGAATCCGCGACACCACGGAATTGGAAAGTGTTCTGATACAGACCGACGGTGCCATCGATGTCTACCATCTCCTTGCCGGAATCCTTCTTCACGCGATACATCATGCCGTTCATCTCCAGATGGTCGTCGATCGGCTTGCCCTTGTACAGGCGATTGTCATCAGAAACGGTGGTGGCGAAGTGAATGGGCACGTTCCAGCGATTGGTTTCAATGATATTGTCAATCATAGCATCTTGCACACGGGCGATTTTGCCATCGGACGTGCGATACGGACGGAGGCTCTCGATCTGCTTATCAGTATAACTGATGGGGACTCCCATCTCGTTCTTTAGTTGCTTGATATACCAGTCGGTGTTGATCAGCGACAGGTTGGCAACGCGAACATCCTTGCGGATACCGTAGGCATATTGCAGCGCCCAGACCGGGAAGGTATCGTTGTCGCCGTTGGTAAATACGACGGCATCTTTGTCGGCAGACATTAGCAGATTGTAGGCATAGTCCCATGAGACATAGTTATTGGAGCGGTCGTTTTCATGATAGTTGGCCTTGAGAGCCACCAGCGGCACGAACAGGAAGACGAGCATTCCATAGACCGCCTTTGGCGCTCCTTTGGTGACAAATAGACGATAGAGAATATCCCAAAGCGCAGCAAAACCAAGCCCGATTGCCATTGCAAACAGAATGAAGCCGGGTTGCCAGAAATAATCTCGGTCGCGCACTTCCAGATAGGCCTCGTCGTTAAGAA
>CAIVAP010000216.1 GCA_903903945.1 uncultured bacterium
CTGGGAAGGGGAAGAATAGCGGGTGGCTCGGATTGTCCCGGAAATGGGTTTAACTTTTGACGACGTACTGCTCGTCCCGCAACTTGCGGAGATTCATCCCCGCGAGGTTGATGTAACGACTTTGCTCACGCGTAATATTCGTCTCAACATTCCACTCATTTCATCAGCGATGGATACCGTGAGTGAATCGGGGCTGGCAATTGCGATCGCCCGCGAGGGTGGCGTAGGGATTATCCATAAGAACATGTCTTTGCAGAAGCAGGCCGAGGAAGTTGACAAGGTGAAACGCTCGGAAGCAGGGATGATCGTGAGTCCGATTACGCTGACCCGTGATCAGACGGTTGGCGATGCCCTAACGGTTATGCAACGCTATTCTATTTCCGGAATTCCCATTGTCGAAGGTTCCCGTCTTGTGGGTATCCTGACTAACAGAGATCTGCGCTTTCATCTAGCTCCGCAAACATTGATCTCCGAGGTGATGACCAAGGATAATCTGATCACTGTGCGCGAAGGCACGACGATGGAGCAGGCGAAAGAAATTTTGCATAAACATCGGATAGAGAAACTCCCGATTGTTGATGACCAGATGAATCTCAAGGGAATGATTACGGTCAAGGACATCATGAAGAAACTCCGCTACCCGAACGCCTGTAAGGACGGTCGCGGACGGTTGTGTGTAGGCGCCGCTGTTGGCATTGGAAGTGATCTGCTACCGCGGGCCGAAGCAGTTATTGCTGCCGGCGTTGATTTGTTGGTACTGGATAGCTCCCACGGGCACAGCCGCGGTGTTTTGGATGCCGCGATAACGCTCAGGAAACGATTCCCCGACATCGACTTGGTTGCAGGCAACGTTGCCACAAGTGATGGGACGAGAGCGCTCATTGATGCAGGCGCGGACGCCGTGAAGGTGGGTATCGGCCCGGGGGCGATCTGCACGACCCGAGTGATTTCCGGTGGTGGTGTACCACAGGTGACGGCGATCATGGACTCGGTTGAGGTGGCTGCGAAACAGAATGTCCCGGTAATCGCAGATGGTGGAATTCGCTATTCAGGAGATATCTGCAAGGCCTTAGCGGCTGGCGCACATTGCGTTATGGTAGGTTCGCTGTTGGCAGGGACGGAGGAATCCCCCGGAGAGACGATTCTATTGGAGGGGAGAAGCTTCAAAGTATATCGCGGTATGGGATCGATCGGCGCGATGAGAGACGGCGCAAAAGACCGCTATTTCCAAGAGAATACTGAGGATATGTCCAAGCTGGTGCCCGAGGGGATTGAAGGACGAGTACCGTACAAAGGACCGCTAGCTAGTCTGGTATTTCAACTTGTCGGCGGATTGCGCTCGGGCATGGGACTTTGCGGAGCCAAGAGCATTGAGGATTTGCGTACCAAAGCAAAGTTTATTAGAATAAGTACGGCGGGTCTGAGGGAAAGCCATCCGCATGATGTGACCATCAGCAAAGAGGCGCCCAATTACCGTATGATGTATTAGTGGTTTAGGGAGTAGTTTTTGAGTCCAATA
>CAIVAP010000217.1 GCA_903903945.1 uncultured bacterium
AGAACTAGCCGAGGCGCGGTGCGAGAGGCTGGAGGCGATTTTGCGATCTATTACAACAGTCGAAAACTCTATCCCACACCCCGACTCCTGGGAGTCGCAGGTCGGACAGTATGTTGCGAAGGAGGATGAACTATGCCGTACATGACAAAAGTGACCTCGCGCAGTTGAAGCTGCCGAGGTCGTGACCAAACCTTAACGCGAAAGGCTTAGTAATGGAAAGTTTAGCAGAAGTACGTCGGTTTAGCAACAGAAGGAATCGGCACGGTTTTTCAGACACTTTACTCTATCAAGTGTTTGGAACGATGAAAGACAGATGCTACAACAAGAGACTCAAGGCTTATGAAAATTATGGAGCAAGAGGGATTCGCGTTTGTCATGAATGGGAAATCAGCTTCATGGCGTTTCGTGAATGGGCGATGGCGAATGGATACTGTGAGGGACTAGAGATTGATCGGAAGGACAACAACGGCCACTACACCCCAGATAACTGCCAATGGATTTCCCATGCCGAGAACTGCCGGAACAAACGTAACAACATCAATTTAACGGCATGGGGAGAAACCAAGACGTTGGCTGAGTGGGTCGAGGACGATAGGTGCAATGTATGCTACGGCACACTAAAGACTCGATACCGAATGGGAGGAATGGAACCGGAGGAAATGATCACAACCAAGGCCATCGAACACAAGCCTTTGGTGCGATTATCCAGGGAGCAGAAAGAAGAAATAATACGTCGGGTGGTTGTCGGAACTATTGGCGGTGACCGTCGCTCACCATATGGGACTAGCAACCGTGGAAACGTAAAGGAACTTGCTGAAGAATTCGGCGTGGTTTCTGGAACTATCGTAGAAATTTGGAAACGACATAATGGCACATTACGATCCATCTAAAGTAAAACTTGGTTGTATGCCTTCACGTCGCGACAAGCGGACATTGAAGCTAGCGAACTACGTGGCACTACCCAAGCCGCCTGCCGAATGTCGGTGGGACAAAATCAAGGCGAGTAATTTATGGGGCGACGACGGGAATTCTACATATGGGAATTGCGTTATCGTCTGCGCTGCCCACATGCTCGATTCGGCCATTGCCAACGAGAGCGATCCAAACGCAAAGAGAATCTCCGACGCCGACGTTATTAGCCTGTCTCGCACGATGGGGGCATTGAACGGTTACAACATTCTGGACCGATTGAATTGGTGGAGAAAGACCGGAATGTGGGGGCACAAAATTCAGGCGTTTGCCAGCGTGAATCTCCACAATCGCGACCTGATTAAGTACACGATCAACGCTTTCGGTTCCATCGACCTAGCGGTGAACCTCCCGATTGCGTGGCAGGGCACGGACACATGGGAATGCGGGAATGGGAGGTCATACAATCCCGGCAGTTGGGGCGGTCACTCGATACCCGCACTTGGCTACGATGATTCGTGGATCTACGTTTGCACCTGGGGAGAGATTATTCCTTGCTCCTGGGACGCACTCGACTTGTACTTCGATGAGCAGTACGCGGTGATTCTCCCTGAGTGGTTTGCAGCGGATGCAAAGTCACCAAGCGGATTCGACTCAGCGGCATTGATGAAAGACCTTGTGGCGATTGGCGATAACCCTACATTCGACCCGACGCCGTTGCCGCCACCTGTGGTTGTTCCACCCGTCGATCCACCTCCACAGCCACCCGCACCATTGCCAGTGCCTACGCCAGTCGATTGGGCAGCGTTCATTGTCAAATTGTTGGAGATCCTGATCAAACTGTTTGGGCCTCAGAAGGCCGCCGAGATCATAGCAGAAGTGGAAAGGGAACATCGTGGCTAAGAAGTTGATGGACGTATTTGATGCCGAGGAGCGGCAGACGCATGAGATCAAGGATTCGATTGTTGCCACCCTTGCCGAGTGGAAGGAAGCCGCGATAATACTGCAAGAGATTTTGACCAAGATCAAGAAGTTCATACCGTGAGTTTTACCACCAGAATTTACTGGTTTTTTTATTTCCTGTTTGTCTATAGAAAGCGAGTTTCGATCATGGCCTTAACACCAGAACTGTTAGTTGAACTGCAAGAGAAAGTGGACGCCCTAAAAGCCGCCTCGGCCAATGATGCCGACGCACTGACCGCCGAGGTAGCCGCCGATGCAGCGCTGACTGCCGCATCGTCTGCTGCTACCGCCGCTGCTGTTGCTACCCAAGGCACTGCCGCCGTGCTGCAACAGACCGAGGCCGACCTACTGGCCTTCGTACAGGCGTTATAATGCCTGATGCAGATTGTACGATTTGTCGCGGTTCAGGATACGCACCGCGCGAACCAGAGAAGTCTCGGCAGGCATGTGTGGCCTGCCGGGGAAGAGGAAAGGTAAATTCAACCATCAAGGAGAAAA
>CAIVAP010000218.1 GCA_903903945.1 uncultured bacterium
ATGGTCTTGACAAAAACAAGAATCAGAAAATCGCCGTGTATGATCTCGGTGGCGGAACATTCGATATATCTGTTTTGGAATTGGGTGATTCGGTTTTCGAAGTGTTATCGACCAATGGCGACACGCATCTCGGAGGCGACGATTTCGATCAACGTGTGATCGACTGGATTGCGGACGAGTTCAAACGTCAGGAAGGAATCGATCTGCGCAAGGATCGAATGGCCTTACAACGATTGAAGGAGGCCTCCGAGAAGGCCAAATGCGAGCTGTCAACGACGATGCAGACCCAGATCAATCTGCCATTTATCACAGCCGATCAAGCGGGGCCCAAGCATCTCGACATGACTCTGACCCGCGCCAAGCTTGAGCAGTTGACCGACGATCTTATTCAGCGCACGGTAGAGCCATGCCGCCGCGCGATTAAAGACGCCAATGTTACGCCTGCTGACATACACGAAGTCGTGTTAGTCGGTGGGATGACTCGTATGCCGAAAGTGCAGCAGGTCGTGCGCGAACTATTCGGTAAGGAACCTCACAAGGGTGTTAATCCGGATGAGGTTGTTGCCGTCGGTGCGGCTATTCAGGCGGGCGTGCTGGCTGGTGAGGTTAAGGATGTTCTGCTGCTGGACGTAACGCCGCTGTCGTTGGGTATCGAAACGCTCGGCGGTGTGTTGACGCGCCTGATTGAACGCAATACTACCATACCTACTCGCAAGTCACAGATATTCTCCACGGCTTCCGATAATCAACCGGCGGTGAGTATTCATGTCCTGCAGGGTGAGCGTGAAATGGCACTCGACAATCGCACGCTCGGACGATTCGATCTGGTCGGCATTCCGCCGGCGCCGCGTGGCATGCCGCAGATTGAAGTGACATTTGATATTGATGCCAATGGTATCGTTCACGTCTCGGCCAAAGATCTTGGCACCGGCAAGGAGCAGAGAATCAGGATCGAGTCATCCTCCGGTTTGTCAGAAGCCGAGATTCAGAATATGGTCAAAGACGCTGACGCTAATGCGGAAGCCGACCATAAAAAACATGAATTGGTTGAAGCGCGTAACCGTGCCGATCAGGCGATTTACTCGGTCGAGCGTACCGTCAAGGAACACGGTGACAAGATTTCCGAGGATGAGCGTAAGGATATCACCGAGGCCAAAGAACGATTGGAGGCCGCGATGAAAACGGAATCGGTCGAAATCATCAATCAGAAAATTGACGACTTAATGACGGCATCCCAGAAAATTGCCGAAGTCATTTACCGTCAGACGGCACAGTCGGCGGGTGGCGGTGCCGCCGGAGGACCGAACGGACAAGAGGAGCCACAGCCAGAGCAGCAGACGACGGGGACGGGTGACGGCAGGAAAGAGGATGCCGTTGACGCTGATTTCGAAGTCGTCGACGACAAAGACAAGAAGAAGTGAGGTCAGTGCTCTTTGAACACGCCGGCAGGAATTCTTTCCTGCCGGATCAGCAAGCTAGTCAAGATCGTCAGGAAGGGAGAGGTTGTCCCATAAGTCCCAAATGTGCGCGGAGTACGTCCTCGTGCGCCGCGAAAACACTGGGAAATTCCCACCGCAAGCGGTGGGGCACCCCGTCCAAAACGAACTTGTGGGACAACCAAGGGATTCCTGACGACGCCTGAAAAGAAGTGAGGTCGGTACGCCCGTTGCGAAGCAGCAGGTTTACCGCACCGCTGTCTGGAGTGGGCGTGAATTGCAGATAACTTGCGAGTTTGGGTAGAGCCGGAAATACGAGAATATGGCAAAGCGTGATTATTATGAAATCCTCGGTGTTGAACGAGGCGCCTCTGAAGACGAAGTCAAGAAGGCGTATCGTCAACTGGCGATAAAATTCCATCCCGACAAGAATCCGGGGAACAAGCAGGCCGAAGAGAATTTCAAAGAGGCCACCGAAGCCTACGAAGTGCTCAAAGACGCGCAAAGTCGGGCACAATATGACCAGTACGGTCATGCCGGAGTTTCGGGACATCCCGGTTTCGGCGCCGGGGGTTCTGGCGCCGGATTTGACATCAATGACGCGCTACGTGCATTCATGCGCGATTTCGGTATGGGGGGGTCTGGTTTCGAGGAGATGTTTGGCGGCGGTCAGCGCAGGCGTGGGCGGCAGGATCTTTATCACGGCGAAGATCTCAAGATACGTCTAAAGCTGACGCTGGAAGAAATCGCGTTTGGCACAGATAAGAGCATAAAAATCAAGCGCTTCAAACGTTGCGCCGCCTGCTCCGGCAAAGGCGGGTCGTCACTGCGACGCTGTCCGCAGTGTAACGGCGCGGGTCAAGTACAACAAGTATCGCGCTCGATGTTCGGGCAGTTTGTCAGCGTCACCCCTTGCAACAATTGCGGAGGGACAGGTGAAGTCATTTCGTCGCCCTGTACAACCTGCAGCGGGTCCGGTAGGGTGGAGGAGCAGGCAACGATCAGCGTCAAGATTCCTGCCGGCGTGTCGGAAGGCAACTACATTCCGTTGCGTGGCGAAGGCAACGCGGGAATGCGTAGTGGTGAGTCGGGGGATCTGATGGTGATGATCGAGGAGAGGCCGCATGAACGATTTGTGCGCCACGGCGGCGATATCATCACCGAAGTTCCGATTACTTTCGCCATGGCGGCTCTGGGAGGCGATATCGATATCGAAACGCTCGAAGGGCATGTAAAACTCAAGATACCGGCGGGCACCCAGTCAGGAAAAATGTTGAAACTTCGCGGGCTGGGGTTAGGACGTTTGCGCTCCAGCGGCAGAGGTGATCTGCTGGTCAAAGTCTCGCTGTGGACACCGACATCACTGACTGACGAACAGCGGTTGCTATATGAAAAGCTGCGCCACGTTGAAGGAGAAGTTCCTTCCAAGGTCTCGAAATCTATCTTTGAACGTCTAAGAGAATCGCTGGGGGTTTGATCGTGGCTGATTACTTGGAAGTTAGCATTCGTTGCGCCCCCGTCGACGAGGATCTGGTGACATCATTCATCACCGAAACCCTGAGTCAGGGATTGGTGACCGAGGTCAGCGACAACGAATTCAAGGTGAAGTTCTATCTACCCGTAGTGGATGAGTCCCGCGAGAAAGTCGAAATGCTGGGAGTCTATCTGGTGAGTCGCGGTTTGACGACATCCGACGGCCTGAGTGACATGATCTCCATCAAACCGATTGACGATATCGACTGGATCAAGAACTTTCAACAGTCGTTCCCGACAGTGGTCGTCGACAATGTCGCCGTCATGTCAATCTGGGACAAGACTCATTTCCCGGGCAAAGTTGAGATTATTATTGAACCAAAGATGGCTTTCGGTACGGGGCAGCATGAGACGACACAACTCTGCATGGCGCAGCTCCTCAAGGATATCAAACCGGGGGACAAGGTTCTCGATCTCGGCTGCGGTTCGGGAATCCTGGGCATACTCGCAGCAAAGATGGGCGCTACCGAATGTCTGGGACTTGATATCGACTTGGCTGCGATCGACAATGCCAAGGAGAATGTCGTTCACAACAATGTGCAGGACGTCGTGGAGGTTCAGTTTGGCTCGATGGATAGAATAACGCAGATAGCCTACTACGATGTGGTCGTCAGCAATCTCATCAAGGACGAGATTTTCAACCTGTACGAGAACTTCATGCGCTGCCTCAAGCCCAAGGGAATCCTGATTTTGTCGGGTATCCTTACCGAGCAAGAAGAGGAATTCCAGGGGTTTCTTAAGCTCAAGAACCCGCACGGCTGTCTGGTGACCCGCAAGACCGAGTGGATTTGTTGCCGTGTCGTCAAAGCTTAGCCGCATCACCCATTTCTTCGTCGAACCTGACCAAATCGAAAACAACCGCTGTGCGTTTACTCGCGAAGAATCCGACCACATTTTCCGGACGCTCCGACTGGCTCCGGGTGATCTGATCAAAGTCACGGACGGCATCGGCAATTTATACGATGTGATGCTCGGCCTTTCAGCCGGTCGGGTAGGTACTTCCGCAGAAATAGTCAAGGTGTCGCGCTGGAGCAATGAGATCGCCGTGGAAATGACGGTCGCATTCGGGCTGACGCTGCAAGGAAAAGCCGACGACATTATCGAGCAGTGCACGCAGTTGGGCGTAAGAGCATTTGTGCCGCTCTTGACTGTCAAATCGTTGACGCGCCTTGATGAGGACAAGGCCAGAACACGCGTCGAACGCTGGCGGAAGGTGGCTATCAGCGCCATCAAGCAGTCGCAGCGTTGCTATCTGCCAACGATAGCATCGCCCTGCGATATCAGGCGGCTAACGACATCATACTGCGATCACGATCTGGTGCTGATTGGCTCGTTGCAGGGCAGACGCCTTGAATATGATGAGCAGCTTGCGGCTGCAAAATCTATCCTCCTGATTACCGGCCCCGAGCAGGGGTTCACTCTGGACGAAGAAACGACACTGATTGACGCCGGAGCCAAGCCGGTTCTTCTCGGTGAACGGCGTTTGCGTGCGGAGTTGGCGCCAATCGTCCTGGCAACGCTGGTTCTGACTCGCGCGAACATTTTGTGACTAAAAGGCTCGCGCGGATCGGCCGATATTACTTATGATGACCGATATCATGCTGCAAGTGTATGTCTTGGGCATTGGCGCGGTGATCGGCTCGTTTCTCAACGTGCTGATCTACCGATTGCCCAAGAACCAGAACTTCGTCACCGGCAGATCGCACTGTCCGCAGTGTGGCAGGCTAATCCGCTGGTATGATAATATTCCCATCGTCAGCTTTCTGATTCTGCGCGGTAAATGCCGTGAGTGCCGCGCTCCGATTTCCTGGCGCTACCCGCTGGTCGAGTTGCTCACCGCCGCCTTTTTCCTGTTGGCTTTTCGCCTATATGGCTTCAGTCTGCAGACGGCGATTGTCAGTGTATTCTTCTGCCTACTCGTAGTGGTTACTGCCATCGACTTCCAGTTTTACATTATACCCGACAAGATTACGGTTGCCGGTATGATCATCGGTCTGGCAGCATCGTTCGTCAGCCCGACAGTCAAACCATTGGATGCGCTGATCGGGCTGATTGCCGGAGGCGCGTCGCTTTATCTGCTGGCTCTAGTCGGCGATTTCCTGTTCAAGAAGGAGTCGTTAGGGGGGGGTGACATCAAGTTGGCGGCAATGTTAGGGTCGTTTCTGGGATGGAAAAGCATCATCATCATTTTCTTCGGCGCCGCGGTTCTCGGACTGGTGTATGCGCTGATCTACATGTTGTTTTCGCGCAAGATGCGGCAAGACCGCATGATACCTTTCGGACCGTTCTTATCGCTGGCAGCACTGATTGCGCTATTCTTCGGGAATTATCTGATAAACCTCTATGTCGAAAGATTTCTCGCGCTTCAGTAGTTGGGCGCGACGGAATTCATTGCTACAAAACGCCATCCGGCTGACGATAACCATAATGTGAACAATCGTCCCTCAGACAGATGGCAGCGCTGGTTAGGCTCCAGCTACGAGATTCGTATTCGAGTAACTCTCGGCCTGATGTTCCTGCTGATAATCATCGCCAATCTCAATTCGCTGCGTTTTTTCGGAGCCAGTAGGTCGCTCCAAAACGACACCGCCAAATACCGCGCCGTCGGAAATCTCGATGTCATTTCGCGGCTTCTCAAGACAAACCCTTTGGAACGTTCTCGTTCCACCCAGTTTCGCGATTTGGCTCAAACCGCAGGATTTGCTGAGATCGCGCTCGTCGAAACGGACGCGCTGCAACATGATGACTCGGACAGTTCGGGATTTGTTGATGCTCATCTGTTGCAGAAACTGCGCTCGGCGTACAACCGGGACAAAGAGGTGGCTGGCGCACTCGGCGGCGGCTTGCCGGCCACGATGTCGACTGTCTACGTGAGCGACAAAGGTGAAAACGTTCGTACTGTTGCCTTTCACTTCGTTTCGGACAAAGGCGAACCGCTCACGCTCTTGGCAGCTATACCTGCTACCATTGAGGCCGGTCTGCAAAGGTTCTCAACCTTGAATGCATTATTCCAGTTTCTCAGCATGGCAGCGGCCTTTACGATTGCGATTCTTCTCCTCAAGATCACTTTCAAACCGTACCGGCAGATCAAGAATCAAGCACTGGCGGCGGACGTCGGCAAGGCAGATCAGCCGGAAGCCGTGGATTTCGCGGTACATACTTTCCAGAAGGTGATTGGTGAACTGCGGCACAAAGAGGCGGTGCTGCAGCGGCTCTATGCTCAACAAAAAGATCGCGCCACATCGTTAGAGCGTTACAACGAATACATCCTCGCCGGCATGTCGTCGGCGGTGATCAGTTGTGACACTGCGGGAGCGATCACCCACTTCAATCGCGCCGCGGAGAAAATCTGCAATGTCGAAGCCGGATCGGTTATGCGCCGGGACTTCCACTATGCGCTCGCAGACTATCCCGTGCTGACAGAGATGATTGAGGCGGCTCTGGAAAAGGGCAAAGAAACTTCCCTGCCGGAGATGGAACTATATCTCGCCGAAGGCAGGCGTCTCTGGTTGAGCGTGGTTTGCTCACAGTTGAAAGACACAGACAATAGCGTAAAAGGCGCCATGGTGCTGGCCTCTGACCTGACTGATCTTAAGAGACTCGAGGCGGAGATCAGAATGAAAGAGCAGATGGCTGCGCTGGGGGAGATGGCGGCGGGTCTAGCCCATCAGTTGCGCAACTCGCTGGCCGCCGTGGTCGGATTTGCCCAGTTGCTCAAGAAGCTTACTGCTGGGACGGACAGAGTACCTGATCTAGTGCTCAATATCATAAACGAAGCGCAGGCGACCGAGGAAATGCTAACCCGATTTCTGACGCTTTCGCGTTCGGAGAGAGTCTTGCTTCGCGAGGTCGAATTTGCAGATATCCAGAAGATGGTTGAGAATCACTTTGCCGAGCACCTGATTGCCGGCGGTGTGAGACTGGTTTTCGCGGTGGATAATGACCTTCCCGCCTTTGTCTGCGATCCGATCCTGATCACTAATGCCCTGATAAACCTCATCCAAAACAGCATCGAGGCATCTTCAGCCGGCAGTAAAGTACGGGTCGAGGGAAGTTGCATGGGTTACGGCCAACCTCTCTTGATTAGAGTAATCGACAACGGCAAAGGGATTCCGGTTGAGGAGATCGACAAGATATTCCTGCCGTTCTACACCTCCGGCAAGGCTACAGGTACCGGCCTGGGCCTATCGCTCGTGAGGAAGTGGGTGGTCTACCAGAGCGGCGAAATCACATGCCAATCAACACTGAATAGGGGAACGACCTTCACGATCACGTTGCCGCAGCGACCCGCCAGTGCGGTCGCCGTCAAATGTTCCGGCGAAGCACTCACGGCCAGGACGTAACTTCTCCACTAAGGGGACTGTTGAAAAAGCCCAACCCGCTCACCATGACTCCTCGCAATGACAACTCCGAGGTTTTTCAACACTCCCTAAAGCAGATAAACCTTGCCAAAGCGCCGATCTTGCTTATATTTAACATGTCGTCAGCTTGTGCGTACGCACGTCTGGTTACTTGTCTTCAGCCTGCTTAAGGAGTTTTCCTGATGTTACATCGTCACAGCGTTCTTGCTCTTATGGCTACCGTGGTCTTCTGGTTTGGCACCGCCGGAGCGGCCGCGAAATATTCAACGGTCCGAATTACTCTGGACGAAAAGACCGACTACCAAATAGTCCGATCGTTCGGGTTCGATGTTCTTGCTCTCGGCGAGGGCTATGCCGAAGCTATACTGGCGCCCGGAGACCTGGAACGGTTGCAATCGACCGGTCTCAAATACACAATCACGATCGGCGATATGACCGCCTTCTACCGGAGTCGACTGGATCAGAGCCGCGACATGGGCGGCTATCGCACCTTGAGCGAAATCGGACTTGTGCTCGATTCGATCTACAACGCTCACCCCGATATCGTTACTCCGAAATGGAGTATCGGCAATAGTATCGAAGGGCGATCAATCTGGGTCATCAAGATTTCGGACCACCCCAGTGTTGATGAGGACGAACCGGAAGTCTATTACTACGCCTGTCATCACGCGCGGGAAGTCATCACTCCCGAAGTGCTGATCTATTTTATGCGCTACTTGACCAACAATTACGGCACCGACCCGCAAGTAACCTATCTGGTTGACAATCGCGAGTTATTCTTCTCCCCTTGCCTGAATCCTGATGGCTACCAATACAATGAGGAGAACACTCCCGAAGGCGGTGGAATGTGGCGCAAGAACCGTCGTAATAACGGAGACGGAAGTTTCGGCGTCGATATCAACCGAAACTACGGCTATCAATGGGGATTCGATGACGTCGGCTCCTCTCCAATTCCGTCGAACGAAACCTATCGCGGTACGGCTGCGTTCTCAGAACCTGAGATTCAGGCACAGAGAGACTTTATCAATGCCCGCCACTTCAAAGTCATTGCCAACTACCACTCCTATGCGGGCTTGTTTCTCTATCCGTGGGGCTATGAAAGGATTTACTGTCCCGACAACGATATCTTCGTTCAGTTGGGAGATACAGTCCGAACCATGACTGGCTACACGCCAGGTCCGCCCTGGCTGACGCTCTATCCTGTCAATGGCGGCAGCTTCGACTGGGAATACGGGGAACAGACCACCAAAGAGAAAGTCTATGCTGTTAGCATTGAAGTGGGTAATAACTCCGATGGCTTCTGGCCGCCGGTCTCCAGAATCGCTCCACTGGTGCAGTCGCAACTTCAACCGAATCTTTTCTACGCCCGTGTCGCCGGCAACCTTGAGGAGCTTCGCGCACCGGTCCCACCGACTATCTATGCTATCGGCGATGTGGATACGACCTATTTTCAGCTTTACTGGCACCATTTCGACCAATACAATCCGGCCCAGTCATTTGAAGTCTGGCAGATGCAAGACATTACTCGCATCACCGACAGTCTGGAGAGGATAGTACCGGTTTGGATAGAAAACGGCTTCATCCTCGCGACTGGCAACTCCCACTCTATCACTCACTCCTACTTCGGCGGCAATACGAGCAATATCGATAATCGTTTGTCGACGGGGCAAGCCTTGCGTGTCGCCGGTGGTGACACGCTTCAATTCTGGACGAGCCACAACATCGAGTCGGGCTGGGACTATGGTTATGTCGAAATTTCCGTCGATGGTGGCTCATCATGGGCGTCGATTCCGGGAAATATCACTACTCAGGACAACCCGCATAGCCAGAATCTCGGTCACGGTATCACCGGCAATTCCGGCGGCTGGATGTTGGCCAAATTCCCGCTGACCCTATTTGTCGGACAGGATGTAATGTTTCGCTTCCGCTATGTTGCAGATGGCGGCCAAAACAATGGTGGTTGGTATATCGACGATATCTATCCAGTAGAATACTATGCAATTTCAGCAAAGCTGACTGACTCAGATACAGACACAACCTTGTATGTGACGGATCTTGGGCTTGGCGACCATTACTACAAGGTAAAAGCCAAGGACGCCCAGAACCAATACTCTGAGTTCAGTTCGCCGGTGGCGGCGCGTGTCTTCTACGACGCTCAGTGTCCGTGGCAGGTAGCTGATGCCAACAATAGCGGCGCCGTAAACATCAGTGATGTGGTCTATTTGATCGGCTTCATTTTTAGCGGCGGTCCGGCCCCGACTCCGAATGCGATCGGGTCAGGAGATGCCGATTGTTCCGGCGGAGTAAATATCAGTGATGCGGTCTATATGATTGCCTACATCTTTAGCGGCGGTCCGACTCCTGGCACGACTTGCGACTGCAAGAACTACTGACAGACCCGCATCACAAGGAATCGACAGAGCATTTCGACGGGAGATGTAGCGCATCTTCCGTCTCTTTTTTGTGGTCTGCCGAGCATGGCCAGAGCAGCAAGCGGCTACTCCTGTCGACCACAAGGAAGCTGAGATTTAGTGTGTTTTCGAATTTGCCCAAAAAAATTTAGCAGAGGTGTTGTCGCCTCTGCTAAGTGGATACTAAGGTAAGACACTACTGGCCAAGATGTAACACATAGAAGCAAAACTCTTGCCATGATTCACCAAAGTCAACTGCTTGCGACACAACGCGCTGATACTGGCGATAAACACCATTGTCGACAGGGGTGTAAGCTTTTCCGACACTTTTATCGGAAGGTTCCGTGCTATCTTCAAGTAAATGATTGATGAATAATGTGTTAACAACGCCGACCAGTTCGTCAGGTTTTAGGACACAAAAATTGATCTCTGGACGCTTCGCAGTTGTTGCATCACAAACGTGGGAGAGTGTTCGTCGCGCTCGGAATGACGAACCAGCAGACTTTATCCGCAGTCTCTTCGACGCGGTCCACCAAAAGCGGTTTCCATGGGACTCCAAAACCATTACTTTACCTGGCATGGATTCGGAATTGCGGCTCGAGAAGATTCACTCAGTCACTGAAATCACTGGTGAGATCAAAGCTACGTTGGAGGCTGAATACCAGTCGATTTGGGTGGAAGGCGAAATCTCCAATTACCTTCATCATACCTCGGGCCATCGCTATTTCACTCTCAAGGACGCCGGGGCACAAATCAAGGCCGTGATCTGGCGCTTCAGTGCGCAAGGGCTGCAATTTGAACCGAAGGATGGGCTGAAAGTCCGCGTATTTGGGGACATCACGCTCTATGAGAAGGGTGGGTACTACCAGATTCGGGTGACCCGCATCCTGCCGGTAGGCAAGGGTAGTTTAGAGGAGCAATTCCAGAGACTCAAGGAGAGGTTGGCGCAAGAAGGTCTGTTTTCCGAAGAACATAAACAGCCAATTCCCGCATATCCTAACGCAATCGGTATTATTTCATCACCCACCGGAGCCGCCATTCGGGACATCATCAACATCTGTCGCCGTCGCGCACCGGCCGTACGATTGATTTTGCGCCCGGCCCGGGTGCAGGGGGACGGCGCCGCTCAAGACATTGCCAAAGCCATAGAGGAGTTCAATCGGTGGGGAGAGGCTGACGTGCTGATCGTTGGGCGTGGAGGTGGCTCACT
This sequence comes from uncultured bacterium, assembly GCA_903903945.1. Classification (GTDB taxonomy): domain Bacteria; phylum Zixibacteria; class MSB-5A5; order CAIYYT01; family CAIYYT01; genus CAIYYT01. The sequence continues at coordinate 10,952 of CAIVAP010000218.1, forward strand.
GGAGGATCTCTGGGCTTTCAACGAAGAGATTGTGGCGCGAGCAATCTATCAGTCGCAGATTCCGATCATATCGGCGGTGGGGCACGAAATTGATTTTTCGATCGCTGACTTTGTCGCCGATCTCCGGGCAGCGACGCCATCCGCAGCGGCGGAACTTGCGACTTATGATGCTCAGGCGGCCTTTGCGTTCATCGGCGATTCTCGCACGCGATTGGCGCGGGCATTGACGCGCAATGTTGAAAAATATCGGCAACTCGTTGATCGGCTGATTCACGCGCGGGTGTTATCGTCGCCGGCAACCCTGTTGGAGCGACCGTCCCAAAGGCTGGATGACAGCATTAGCCGGATGAAGAACATTGCTGAGTTGCTGCTACTAAAAAATCGGGGCGCCTTGACTCTGTTAGAACACAAACTGGGCGCTTTGTCACCCGATAATGTCCTCAAACGCGGCTATGCTGTCGTGCAGCGTCGCGAGGGACTCGCCGTCGTCAAGCTGGCCGCCGAATTGTCGAGCGGGGATCGAATAGATATCAAGTTTGCCGACGGCTCAAAACCGGCAACAATCGAGTAACGAAACGGCGGAAGTGGTTGCCGGCAGGACAAAAATCAACTATCATGCTACGTCCGTGAGTAATCTATTTATAATGAGGTAGATTTGCCCGAGAAGCAGGATACTTTCGAAAAGAACCTCAAGCAGCTTGAGGACGTGGTCGCGAAACTGGAGCAAGGGGACTTGCCATTGGACGAAGCGATGAAGCTCTTTCAGGAAGGTATGCGCCTGTCCAAGCTCTGTTCCCAGCGGCTGTCAACAGTCGAGCAGGAGATTAAGAAGCTCGTCGCCGAAGGTGACAAGCTCAAGCTGGAAACATTCGAGCCCGACAACAATGCCTGAAACCGCTGGAAAGACGCTCGCCGCCTTTGCCCGACTGCGCGAGCAGATTGATATTGCACTGGAAGCAGTGCTGCCGCCGGCTGATTTGGAGCCGACGGAACTGCATCAGGCCATGCGTTACTCGGTTCTGGCGGGAGGTAAACGAATTCGGCCGATCCTCGCGATCACATCCTATCATTCCTCAGGCGGGAAGTCCGACAAAATCTTTCGGTACGCTTCCGCGCTGGAACTGCTGCATACATATTCGCTGATCCACGATGATCTTCCTTGCATGGATGATGATGATTTCCGCCGCGGCAAGCCCACACTACACAAGCAATTCTCGGAATATATTGCGGTTCTGGCAGGAGACGCGCTGCACGCGCTGGCATTTGAAGTGCTGGCCGAGTCGGGCAACTGTGAGGTCGTGTTGGAAGTGAGTCGAGCTATCGGAACGGTGGGGATGATCGGGGGACAGGTCAGGGATGTACAAGCCGAGGGACTTGAGGTAACGCTGGCGGATGTCGAGAACATCCATCGCCGCAAAACGGCGGCCTTAATTACCGCTTCGGTCAAAATCGGCGCCTTGCTGGCAAATGCTCCCAGACCGCAGGTTAAGCTGTTGGAGCAGTTCGGAGAGAGATTGGGCTTGGCATTCCAGATTGTCGATGATATCCTGGATGTAGAAGGGGATTTCGAAACACTCGGCAAGAGTGTTGGTTCCGATGATCGACTGGCAAAAGCGACATATCCCAAAGTCATTGGACTGGAAGCCTCGAAGAAAATCGCCGCCGATCTGATCGCCGACGCGAAAGCCGCCCTGGAGCCGTTTTCCGATCGGGAAGTGTTCTGGCAGTTGGCGGATTATATTTTGGCGCGTCAAACATAATGAACCGGTTTGCCGGTTCTGAGTATGATAGACAGATGACAGACTTTCTTGCAAACCTGAAATCGCCGGCTGATCTCAAAAATATCCCGCCGGAGTCGTTTCCCGGTCTGGCGGCGGAAATCCGCGAAGCGCTCGTGGGAGTGTTGTCTGAAGTCGGCGGGCATCTGGGTGGCAATCTCGGGGTCGTCGAACTCACCATAGCGCTGCACTACGTTTACAATAGTCCGATCGACAAGATGATCTGGGATACCGGCCATCAGAGTTACGTCCACAAGATGTTGACCGGTCGTCACGACCGTATGAGCACGATACGCCAGCATGGAGGACTCGCCGGATTTGCCAAAATCACCGAATCCGAGCATGACATCTATGGCGCGGGGCATGCTTCAACCTCGATCTCAGCGGCATACGGACTCGCCGTCAGCCGGGATCTCGCCGGGGAGAAGAATCATGTTATTGCGATCATCGGCGACGGTGCGCTTACCGGCGGGCTGGCATTTGAAGGGCTCAACAATTTGGGCAACTCCAAACGCAACATGCTGGTTATTCTCAATGACAACTCGATGTCGATCGATAAGAACGTCGGCGCGCTCTCCGAATACCTGACCGAATTGCTAACCGATCAGACCTACAACAAGCTGAAGGCGACGATTTGGGAAATGACCGGCAAGCTTCGGCACGGCTCGATGATTCGAGACATCGTTGGTAAAGTGGATGAGTCTGTTAAGAGCATGCTGGTGCCGGGTGTTATTTTCGAGAAGCTCGGTCTGCGATATTTCGGTCCGATCGATGGGCACGATGTGATCGGTCTGGTGAATACTCTTGACCATATGAAAGCCTTACAGGGTCCGTTGCTGCTGCATATTCGAACCAAGAAGGGGAAAGGTTACAAGCCCGCCGAAGATGATGCCTGCTGTTTGCATGGTGTGAGTAAGTTCGACAAGGTCACTGGCAAGTCGGAGAGTTCCGGTGGTGTCAGCTACACGTCTGTTTTTGGTGATACGATGATCGAATTGGCAGAGAAGGACAAAGATCTGGCAGTTATTACCGCTGCCATGCCGACAGGGACTGGCCTGTCGGAGTATGCCAAGAAGTATCCCGATCGTTTCTTCGATGTCGGTATCGCCGAGGAGCACGCGGCAGTTTTTGCGGCCGGGCTTTCGCGGGGAGGCAAGAAACCGGTTTTCGCAGTTTACTCGACTTTCTGCCAGCGTGCATACGACCCCATCGTTCATGACATAGCTTTGCAGAACTTGCCGGTGTTGCTCGCGCTTGACCGCGCCGGTTTAGTTGGCAATGATGGTCCAACGCACCACGGTTGTTTTGATCTATCGTATCTACGGCATATTCCCAAAATGATAATCTGTGCTCCCAAGGATGGCACCGAGCTAAAACAGCTTTTGCAGCTTGCAGTCCAGAGGTTCGACACGCCGATAGCAATTCGCTGGCCGCGCGCCGACATTCCCGAAGGGCATCTACAGGAACGCCCAATGCTGGAATGGGGTTCTTGGGAATGTTTGCAAGAAGGCAATGATGGTGTGATTTTGGCGGTCGGCACGATGGTTGACCAATCCCTTAAGGCGGTCGTATTGCTTGAAGATCAAGGAATACATGTCACAGTTATTAATTGCCGGTTCGTCAAGCCTTTCGACCTTGTAATGCTAGAGAATCTGGCGGAGAAGCATACGAAATTTATTACCGTCGAGGAAGGCACGCTCGTCGGCGGATTTGGCTCCGGTATCAATGACTGGCTTGCCGACACCGCACGGAGCCACATCCGGTTGCACCGGTTGGGCATTCCCGATCAGTTTATCGAACACGGTAATCGTTCGGAGTTGCTTAAGATGATCTCACTGCATCCAGAAGGAATTGCCGGCGCCGTGGCCGGTTTTATCAAAACCGAAGGTAAACATTCGCTCAAGATGAAAACTGACTCCCAGGCGATTCCAGTCGTAAACAGGACGGAGCAGGTGAGAGCGGTTGCGAAGGACAAGACCTGATGCGCTTCGGGATTGTCGCTAATCGCAAACGGTCGGGGGCAACGAAAGTCATCCGCCGTTTACTCGCATGGACACAACAGAATGGCCATGTCTATCGCGTCTGTGAAGGGTTGAAAGACCTTGTCGATTCACCCGAGCTGATATCCAAGGGGGAGGATCTGGCCCAATATTGCGACTACGTCATTTCGATGGGGGGGGATGGCACATTGCTCGCTGCCGCCCGCGACATCGGGGCTAGTGGTATCCCGGTACTCGGTATCAATCTCGGCTCGCTCGGATTTCTCACTCAGGTTGCTGCCGAAGATATGGAGGGCAGTCTGCAAGCCCTCGTAAATGGCGAACACCATATCGAACCCCGCATGCTATTGTCGGTGGCGGTGGATAGTCGTGAAGACGCGAAGGAGGGAGTCGCCCTCAAT
>CAIVAP010000219.1 GCA_903903945.1 uncultured bacterium
CTAATAATCGCGCTTTGAGGCCCGATGCGATTGCCGATTTCCATTGCATACCCATAATGCTGCCGCGCCATCTTGTGATCGCCCATCGCCCGCAACAAATCGCCCATGTATTCATGGTAGATCGATCGGTCACGCACAGCATCAAGCGCCTTGATTAGCCCATGCGCCAACTCGTAAGAAGCCCGGGCTTCGGTGTATTCTTCTTTGAGATAATGGACATAGCCGAGTGATAGCAAGTTCTTGGCTTCGGAAGGCTGATTCCCTGATCTGCGGCAGTACTCAACGCAATCTTCAAGCATCTTCTGCGCAGAGTCCCATTCGCCCAGAAGCGTCTTGATGCGCGCCTGATTGCCGAGGGCTCGATAGAGATGATACTCGGGAGAAGATGCGTCCTTGGCGAGCAACTCCAGTGACTGGGTCAGGAACTTGTCGGCAAGCTTGTATTCGCCGCGCACGAAATAGACCTGAGCCAGCTTGTTGTAACAGCCGACCAACTCTGACTCACAGTTGATGCGTCGAAACGAACTGATGGCGTCACGAATGTAGTCCTCACCGGCGGCCAGATCGCCAAGCGCGATACAAAGCTTGCCCATCAACTCCTGAATCCGGCCGATCAGCAGATTGGCCGCAGTGGTGCTGACAATCTCATAGGCTTTTCGTGCCAGATCGAGGACTTCAAGGTGGGGTTTGGAACTGAACTCAGTGACGGCCAGAAGATAATAGAATTCTCCTGTTTCCAGCGAACCGGGATGCTGTTCCACAAACGAGGATAGCTTGTCCAGTTCTGCTTTGGCTTCGACAAACTTGTTTTCAGTAACCAGTCGATTAATGAAATAGAGTTTGTCCGCCGTCTCCGAGAGTGCACTACCGATTAAAGTACTCATCAGGATTTACGGTATTCGTGTTTCCTGTACACGACCGGCGTTTCCGGCCGCTTGTTTTTGTCGACAACTGTTCCCTTAGTCCCTCGCATATCCTGACCCGAGAAGTATTGGCGAGCTTCCCTGAGCTTCCCCCGCAACCAATCAGATATCCTCTGAAAAATAGGAGTATCAATGAAGGGTTTGGGAGTACTGCCAGCATCGTCTGTCTTAACGGTAGTGACCGCGCCTTGAAGACGGGTGGAATCACTAGTATTATCATCCCAGGGATGATCGTTAGCGCGAGCTGTGACAGGAATGAGAAGAGATAGGGAGGCCGCTAAACAAACCAGCATTAGCACTTTGAGTAGGTTCATATCCCACTACCTCCAAAAAACTAGAACGAATTTTCCTATGCCAAGGTCTTACAAACTTCCAGTTTGTGTACTTTCTTCTAACATTATTCTAAGATCAAGCGCAGCTTTTGTCAAGTACTTTTTGCGTTGCACCTCAAAATAATCCAGAGGTGCTGCATCTAACTTAATACCAAATAACGACTTACTGGAAAAACGCAGTTTTTGCGACGACGGCCTCGGCGCAGAAATTGTCAGAGAACTTGCTGGTCGCGGAGCTTGGAAAACAGCTTGTCCGCGATTTCCTCGGGCGAGCTACCCGTAATCATTTCGCCTTTGGGTCGAGACGGTGGACTCGCGACATGAGCCACATGACTGCCGGATGTGAGTTCCGGGGATCCGGCTGCGACACTGAGTGCTGCGGCATTGTAGACTATCACTTCTTTTTTCTTGGCCATCATCTTGCCCTTAAGTGAGGGCAACCGCGGTTCATTAATCTCTTTCACCACCGAGATCACCGCCGCTATCGGAACCGTGACTTTGTCGAATCCGTCGTCGGTCATCCGCTCAACGGTAATCCTGCCGTCACCGATGGCTTCGATCTTGCGAACGAACATCACCCCCGGTAAACCCAGAAATCCGCCGATGGCGGCGGGGATGGTCGAAGCATCGGAATCCACGGCCTGCTTACCAAGAAAGACCAAATCAAAATCGCCGCATTTGCGAATTCCGGCCGCCAGTAGCCGCGCCGTGGTAATGGCATCAGCGCCCGCGAAAGCATCGTCCATCAAATGCACTGCGTCGTCAACACCCAACGCGAGAGCTTCCCTGAGTGCATAATCAGATTCCTTGCCACCCAGCGATATCGCTGTGATAGTGCCGCCGTTTTTTTCCTTAAGGCGCAGAGCTTCCTCGATTCCGTAGCTGTCAAAGGGATTGATCATTCCCGGTCCCTGCGGCAAACTCAGTTCACCCTTTTGGGCATCGACCGACACCAGCGGAATTTCCGGAACCTGCTTCACGCATACTATCAGTTTCATAATCAGTCCTTTCGCGTTACGGTTGAGGATCGAGTCTCTCGAGAGCTTGTTCCGCAGCTTTCTGTTCGGCGCTCTTCTTGGAGTCACCGATACCGGTGCCCATCTTCTTGCCGCCGACAAAAACATCGACGGTGAACATCTTCCGGTGTTCGGGACCTTTTTCGCTAGTCACACTATAATGCGGCATGCCGGCGCCGGATGCCTGTAGACGCTCCAGCAACTCGCCCTTGTAATTACGCAGCGACAGTGTCTGGCTGGTCTGGCCAAAATCAAAGGAGATGACTCGTTTGACCACTTCCTTTGTTGCGTTCACGCCGCTATCGAGGTAGACGGCGCCAATTACCGCCTCCATACAATCGGCAACGATGGACTGACGGCGTCTTCCGCCCGCCCGTTCTTCGTCTGTAGACATAAGAATATAGTCACCGAGTCCGAGTTTGATACCGACGTGCGCCAGCACTTTCTTGTTAACCAGCAGCGACTTGCTTTTGGTCAGATCGCCTTCGCTCATCTGCGGGTACTTCTGAAAAAGTTCCTCCGCCACAATCAGCCCCAGAACCGAATCACCCAGGAATTCCAGGCGTTCATTGGAATTACTGGGTCGGGAATCATTGCTGCGCAGATGCGATCGGTGTGTCAATGCCCGCACCAACAAGTCCTCCTGCCGAAACTCATAGCCAAGCTTCTGCTGAAGCTGGGTCCGGGTACGGACCGAGATGGCAATCTCGCTTCGGGCGGGTGTCTTGCCAAAGATTTTCGACAAGAAACGCAGCATGCTCATCCGGCAGAATCGATATGTTTGCCCAAGGCCAAGGTGACGTTGTGGCCGCCGAAACCGAAGGAATTGCTCAGCGCAAACCGGATGTCGACGGCTTTGCCTCCATCTCGCATGTAGTTAAGGTCACACTGGGGATCCTGATTTTCGATATTGATGGTCGGATGCACAAATCCGTCACGCAGGGAAAGCGCTGCTATAACCGCTTCAATTGCTCCGGCCGCGCCCAGCATGTGTCCGATCATCGACTTGCTTGAATTTATCGCCAACGATCCGGCCAGCTCACCAAAAACCGACTTGATCGCCATCGTCTCGGCGATATCGCCCAGCGGCGTTGACGTGCCGTGAGCGTTGACATAATCGACCTGCTCAGAACTCAGCCCGGCGTCTTTCAGAGCCGCACGCATTGAGCGTGCCGCGCCCTCGCCATCCGGCGACGGGGCAGTGACATGATATGCATCAGCCGACATGCCACAGCCAACCAGATCAGCGTAAATCTTTGCGCCCCGTTTCTTTGCATACTCTTCTTCTTCCAGCACCAGAATCGCGGCGCCTTCGCCCATAACAAAGCCGTCACGGTCAATGTCAAAGGGACGTGAGGCCTTTTCGGGCTGGTCGTTGCGGGTTGACAGCGCCCTGGCGGAACAGAAACCGGCAAACGCCATCTCGGTAATGGCTGCTTCCGCGCCACCAGTAACGACGATCTCCGCCTCTCCGCGCTGGATTATCCGCAAAGCGTCACCGATGGCTTGCGCAGACGATGCGCAGGCACTAACGGTGCAGTAGTTTGGCCCCTTGAAACCGTAGCGCAGTGAAATCAAGCCCGAAAGCATGTCAATAATCATCATGGAAATAAAGAATGGCGATACCTTTGATGGTCCCTTGGTGATAAGAATCGAATGCTGTTCCTCGAAGGAAAGAATGCCACCGATACCGGAGCCGGTCACCACACCAACTCGCTCTTTGTCGACCCTGTCCAGATCCAATTGCGCATCTTTGATAGCAAACTCTGCTGCCGCTATCACATACTGTTGCACAACGTCGGTGCGCCGCAATTCCTTCTTATCCAGGTAGGCGGAAGGGTCGAATCCCTTGACCTGAGCGGCAATTCGGCTGTCATAACGGGATGCGTCGAAACGATCGACAGTTGACACGCCCGACACCCCTGCCTTGAGATTCTGCCACAGCTCTTCCACCGTATTGCCGACTGGCGCAAGCACACCAATGCCTGTAATCACTGCTCGTCTCATAATCTCAGCTCCCTATCTGTGTCCAAGAAAATCTTGGGAGCTGCCTACTCCTTGACATGATTCTTAATGTAATTGATCGCGTCTCCGACCGTGCCGATCTTTTCCGCATCGTCATCCGGAATGTCCAGACTAAACGCCTCTTCCAGCGCCATCACCAGTTCGACAGTATCGAGAGAGTCGGCGCCGAGATCGTCAACAAACTTCGCCGCCGGTACCACGGCCTCTTTATCAACGTTAAGCTGCTCAACGATGATCTCTTTTACTTTTGCTTCGACGTCCATTTCCATCTCCTCCAAATGATTTAGACTTACTTGATCTCAAATTTCACATCAATAGACCACCACAGACAGGCAGCACCTGGCCCGTGATGTAGGATGACTCGTCTGCCGCGAAGAAAAGCACGGCGTTGGCGACATCCTCCGGAAGACCGGCGCGCCTGAGCGGGATGTTCGTGAGAAGAGCTTGTTTGGCAGCTTCGGGAAGACTCTCAGTCATCTCGGTTTGAATATAACCCGGCGCCACGGCGTTCACCGTCACATTGCGCCCCGCCAGTTCCTTGGCAATGCTCTTCGTAAAACCGACTAATCCCGCCTTGGATGCCGCATAGTTCCCCTGCCCGGCATTGCCCATCAGACCAACCACCGAGGAAATGTTAACGATTCTTCCGGTGCGCGCTTTCATCATGACCCGCGATGCCGCTTGGGTCATGAGAAATGCGCCTTTGAGATTGATCGTCAACACCCGATCCCAGTCCGACTCAGTCATTCTGATTAAGAGAGTATCCTTGGTGATACCGGCATTGTTCACCAGAATATCTAATGTCCCGAATTTTGCCACCGCGTGATCAACGGCTGTCTGCGCGTTCGCCGCGGAGGTGACATCGCAATGAACGAAAGTTACGTCACCACGACCCGACAACTCTGCTACCGTCTGATTGCCCGCGTCATCCAAAACGTCGGCAATCACAACCTTGCAGCTGCTATCAATCAATTTTTCGACGATTGCCCGACCGATGCCGCGAGCACCGCCGGTAACTAACGCCACTTTGCCCGTAAGTCTCAAACCGCCTCCAACAATTTCCCGCTAACCAAATCAAAGTCCGGCAGTTTGTCAAGGCTCATGATTTCAACATCCTGCAGCGTCCGCTTGACCAGTCCAGACAGCACTTTGCCCGGTCCGATTTCGACGAACCGGCGCACACCCAAGCAAAAGAACTCCTCCAGCGTCGCCACCCATTGCACCGGCGCCGTGATCTGCTGCACCAGCAGATCCTTCACTCGGTTCGGATCGGTCTCGGCTTTGGCGGTCACGTTGGCGACCACCGGAAATCTGGGCGCTTGGAATGCGATTTGATCGAGAGTAACTTTCAGTTTTGCAGCCGCCGGTTGCATCAGGGGCGAATGAAACGCACCACCGACCGGCAATAGGATCGCGCGTTTGGCACCCAATTCCTTGGCCAAGGGCAGCGCCTTCTCAATTGTTTCATAGTCGCCCGAAATCGCGACCTGATCTTTGGAATTGAAATTCGCCGGCACACAGATACCCTGCGGCTTCATCCTGTCCACCAGTGTCGCAATCGCCGATCGATCAAGACCGATTATGGCTGCCATTGTACCTCTACTCTGCTCACATGCTTCCTGCATAGCCTTGCAGCGGGTGTTGACTGCGGTCACCGCATTCTCGAACGTCAGGAAACCGGCCGATGCCAACGCCGAATACTCACCCAGCGAATGCCCGGCGGCGTAGTCCGGCTGCAATCCCGATTGTTTCAGTGCCAGCAACCAGCTAAGCGAGTGCACGAGAATTGCGGGTTGCGTGACAACGGTCTCTTTGAGCTTTTCCTCCGGGCCGGTGAAACTCACCCTCGCCAGATCATAGCCGAGAATCTGGGACGCGGAATGATAAAGCGACTTTACGTCGTCGTACTTCTCGTATAAATCTTGCCCCATGCCGACGTACTGCGAGCCTTGCCCCGGAAATAGAAATGCCATTTTACTCATAATTAAAACCTGACTAGAGCGGCGCCCCAAACCAGTCCGCCTCCGAAGGATACCAAGAGCACAAGATCGCCAGCTTTCAGACGACCCTGTTGCTTGGCTTCCACCATCGCAATCGGTATGGAGGCGGAGGAAGTGTTGCCGTAGTTCTGGATATTGACAAAAAGCTTCTCTTCGGGAATTGACAGACGTTTGGCAAGCGAATCGATGATACGGATATTCGCCTGGTGCGGAATGAACAGCGAAATGTCTTCGGGCTTAACACCGGCGTCGGCGATCACTTTCTCGGCGGCATTTTGCATAAAGCGCACAGCGTGCTTAAAAACCTCGGAGCCGTTCATATAAAGGTAGCGGCCGTCATCATTGATATTTTCCGGTGTCAACGGGTTTCGCGATCCGCCCAATCGGACACAGAGCAGATCGGTGAAATCACCATTCGCGGCGAGATGCGTCGCCAGGACACCGACCCCCGGTTCGTCCACTCGCTGCAGCACTGAGGCGCCGGCTCCGTCACCAAACAGTATGCAGGTGCCACGATCTTTGTAATTCGTAATCGACGTCAACGTTTCGCACCCAACCACCAGAACCTTGCGCGCCATTCCGGCAAGAATGTAGGCGCGTGCAGTGGTCAGAGCGTAAATGTAACCGACACAGGCGGCATTGACATCCATAACCGCGGCGTTCTTGGCCCCCAGCGCTTTTTGCACGAAGCAGGCCGTGGAAGGTGTCTTCATGTCAGGGGTGACTGTACCGATAATGATCATATCCAATTCTTCAGCGGACATGTCAGCATCAGCCAGTGCCTGTCGCGAAGCCTTGATGCTCATTTCCGAAGTGACTTCGCCCGAATTGCCGACAACATGACGCGTCTTGATGCCGGTGCGGGTGACAATCCATTCGTCCGAAGTATCGACGATCTTTTCAAAATATGCGTTGGTAAGGATGGTCTCGGGCACATAGGCGCCGATACCCGCCATTTTGGCAGAAACAAGCTTATTGTTCATCAGCCTATAATTTCTTGTTGGTTGCCTGCAATTCGCCTTTCAATGTGCCCTTTGGCATCAGTGCGGATCATCTCAACGGCGATCTTGACGGCGTTGTTGATGGCTTTCGCCGAGGATTTGCCATGACTGATAATGCAATTGCCGTTGATCCCGAGAAGCGGCGCGCCTCCGTATTCGGAGTAATCAAACACCCGTCGCATTCGCCGCAGGAACGGTCCCATCAGAATCGCACCGGCTTTCGAGAAAGGATTCGAGCTGATCTGTTTGTGGATGCGCGATTCCAAAAAACCTTTCATCGACTCGGCAAACTTGAGAATGATGTTGCCGATGAAGCCGTCGCAGACCACGACATCGCAGGTACCTTCCAGAATATCGCGCCCCTCGACGTTGCCGACAAACGTCATGTTTTTGCCTCTGGCAAGCAACTCATGACTGGAGGCGGTCAATTCATTGCCTTTGACCGACTCTTCGCCGATCGAGAGCAGACCAACGCGTGGAGACTGAATCTTGAGAATGTCCTCTGCATACGACACCCCCATCTGGGCAAATTGCAGAATGTGATCGGGTTTTACATCGACGTTGGCGCCGACGTCCAAAAGCAATGTCCAGCGCTCCAGTCGATTCGGCATTGCCGCCGCTATCGCGGGACGTGACACGCCCTGAAGGCGGCCCAGTGTCAGAACGGCGTTTGCCATAACGGCGCCGGTATTTCCGGCGGAAATAACGGCGTCTACCAAACCTTCTTTGTGCATTCGTACCGCCACAGCCATCGAGGAATCCTTTTTCTTGAGACCCTCTGTGGCCGCGACACGCATGTCCACCACTTCGGAAGCATTCTCAACCGAGAGAGACAGATTGCCATTAACACCCAGACCCTTCAAATACTCCCTGATCAGAGGCTCGTCACCAACCAGGACAACACTCGTCCCCGTGTTCTGCGGATTGCGTAAATACTCCACAGCGCCGCTGATCAATGGCAAAGGCCCATGATCTGCGCCCATGCAGTCGATGGCAATAGTCTGTCTCACCGAAGAGCTACTTTTCCTTTCCGGCGGTTATTTGCGTGCCCCGATAGTAACCGCAAGCAGGGCAAATATGATGGAACAGCTTCTTCTCGCCACAATGCAAACATTCCACCAGCGCGGGCGCGGTGGCTACATAATGTGTGCGGCGTTTGCGACCGCGTTGCTTAGAATGTCTTCGTTTTGGAAGTGGCATAAGGCTCCCTCGAAAATACGTTGTTCGATATCAATTGTTAGAAAGCTTTCTTAGTCCATCCCAGCGCGGATCGCTCCCGTTGGTTTTGCAGCCACAGGGTGACTCATTCAGATTGGCGCCGCACTGGGGACAGAGCCCATGGCA
>CAIVAP010000220.1 GCA_903903945.1 uncultured bacterium
ATAAACCGGGATGAACTTGTTGCCGTTATGTATCGCCAACGTGTGACCCACGAACTCAGGAGATATAGTAGAGCGCCGCGACCAGGTTTTAAGCACTTTCTTTTCGCCAGTGACGTTCAACGCCTCAATCTTCTTAAACAAACTGGTCTCAATAAATGGTCCTTTTTTCAGCGAACGGCTCATTGTTCCTCCAACAACTCTCCTACTTGCGCCTCTTGACAATCATTTTGTCAGAAGCTTTGGTCTTGCGGGTCTTCAGACCCTTTGATTTTAGTCCCCAGGGGGAACAAGGATGACGACCGCCCGATGATCGGCCTTCGCCGCCGCCCATTGGATGGTCAACCGGATTCATGGCCACGCCGCGCACGGAGGGACGACGCCCCATCCAGCGGCTGCGTCCGGCTTTGCCAATTGAAATTGCGTCATGTTCAATGTTGCCGACCTGACCGATCGTAGCGAAGCAACTTTGCTTCACCAGTCGTACTTCGTTAGACGGCATTTTCAGGTGAGCAAACTCGCCCTCTTTTACCATCAACTGAATCATGGTACCGGCCGAGCGTCCTATCTGAGCGCCTCTACCGGGCTGCAGTTCGACATTGTGGATAAACGTGCCGGGCGGGATTTTGCTAATCGGCATCGCATTGCCAACCTTGATTTCGATGTCCTGGCCCGACATAACCTTAGTGCCAACCTTCAACCCATCGGGAGCGATAATATAGCGTTTTTCTCCGTCAGCGTAATGTAGCAGTGCGATGCGAGCCGAGCGATTCGGATCGTATTCGATGGTCGCCACGGTTGCCACAATATCATATTTGTCGCGCTTGAAATCTATAACCCGATAGGCGCGCTTGTGGCCGCCGCCCCGGCAAAAGGCCGTCGTGCGACCGCGATTGTTGCGGCCACCGGACCGATGCTTCGGTTCCAGCAACGACTTCTCGGGCCTATCGGTCGTGATCTCCTCAAAAGTCGAGACCGTCATGTGCCGGGTACCCGGAGTGTGCGGCTTAAATGATTTGATTCCCATACTAATTTATCCTAATAAATGCTCTTCAGCGCTAGCGATCAGAGATTCTCGAATTCAACGATCTTCTGATCCTTGGCCAGCTTAACAATGGCCTTTTTCCATTCGGGCGTATAACCGGGGCGATAACGACCCATCCGTCTCTGCTTGCCCGTGTTGTTCATGGTCATCACTTTTTCGACTTTGACATGATACAGTTTCTCGATCGCGTTCTTGATGTCGATCTTGTTAGCATTGCGATCAACTTCAAAGACGTAAGCGTTGTTCTTCTCGCGTGACGCCAACGACTTCTCGCTAATCAGCAGAGTCCGGAGTACTTGCCGCGGGTCCTTCATTTGCCAAATACCTCCTCACACTCCTTTAGCCCATTCGGGGTAAGAAGCAGATAATCGGCGCCGATGACATCGTAAGCTGTTACCAGCGCGGCGCGCTTATAAGTGAGCTTGGGAACGTTGCGGCAGGACAACTCCAGATTACGATCGATGCCGGTGTACAAGAACAACACCTTGCCGTCGTTGATCTTCAGATCGGCCAGCATCTTGACAATTGTTTTCGTCTGCGGCTTGTCCAGATTGAGCGCGTCAACAACTCTGAGCTTATCTTCCCGCACCTTAAGAGTCAACGCAGCCAGTATGGCTTGACGTTTCACTTTCCTGGGGATTTTCGTTTCATAGTCGCGCGGCTTCGGCCCAATCGCCTGACCACCACCGGGCCACCGCGGCGAGGTATTACTTCCAGCGCGAGCACGACCGGTGCCCTTCTGACGAAACGGCTTAATACCGCCGCCGGATACCTCAGCGCGGGTCAAAGTGGAATGCGTTCCCTGACGTTGATTGTTCAGGTAACGCTTAATCGACTGATGAACGCTCGCGAGCTTGGGATCAGTGCCAAACACCTTGTCGGACAGATTCTGCTCGCCTGTCTGCTGACCCGTCGGAGTGTATACTTTAGCGGTAGCCATGGCTTATTTCTTTCTAATTCTGACGTAAGTGTTCTTCTTGCCCGGAACGGCACCTCTGACGGCAATAATCTGGCTCTCAGGATCGATCATAACCACCAGCAGGTTTTTGGTTGTCGTGGTATTGCCACCCATTCTTCCCGCCATGCGCGTGCCTTTGAAAGTACGCGACGGATAGGAAGAAGCGCCCACAGAACCGGGGGCGCGCAGGCGATCAGACTGACCATGCGTCTTGGGGCCGCCGGCGAAATGGTACCGACGTACGACGCCCTGGAATCCAAGTCCCTTGCTTATCGAAACGACATCCACCTTCTCGCCCACCACAAAGAGATCAACGCCGACCTGTTGGCCAACCTCAATGCCTTCGACCGAGTCCAGCCGCACTTCGCGCAGGTAAGCAAAAGGCTTCTGGCCGGCTCGCTTGAAATGACCCGCGAGGGGCTTGTTCGTTGATTTTTCGCTTTTCTTGCCGAAACCGAGCTGCACGGCGTCATAGCCTTCCTTGTCCTTTTTCTTGATCTGGACAACAACGTTGGGGCCGGCTTCCAGCAGGGTAACGGCTATAGCGGCGCCCTTCGCATTGAACAGGCGCGACATTCCGAGTTTTCGTCCTAACAGCGCGTTCATCATCGACCTCGCCTATACCTTTATCTCTACATCAACACCGGCAGGAAGATCAAGCTTCGAAAGCGCGTCGAGCGTCTGC
>CAIVAP010000221.1 GCA_903903945.1 uncultured bacterium
ACAATCAACTTCGATGGCAAAGATTTCGCTGCCGCGACGGTGGTCGTCACTATTAATCCGGCAAGCATCAACACCGGCAACGACTTTCGTGACAAACACCTCAAATCCCCAGACTTTTTCGCGGCCGATTCGCTTCCGCAGATGGGTTTCAAGTCCAAGAAAGTCATCCCCGGCAAAGACAACGCTTTCCAGATCGTCGGCGATTTGACTATGCGCGGCGTCACCAAGGAAGTCACCTTGGATGCTGTTTTCAACGGAACCGTGAAGGGCATGCAGGGTGACAATCGCGCCGGATTTTCTGCGACTACCACGATCAACCGGCAGGACTGGGGTGTCTCCTGGAACAAGACGCTTGATGCCGGTGGACTGGTCGTCAGCAACGATGTTAAGATCGCCTTGGAAGTCGAAGCCATCCAGAAACAATAGGCAAAAAACTCAACTCACCGTACCTTCAGAATAGAATTGAAGCATGCGCCGCCAAGAATAGTCTCCTGACGGCGCTTTTCTTGAATAGTCAAACGTCGTAATCTGCATTGCTTCGGGGATGCAACCTGATTATACTTGCTCGCGTAGAGAAGAACATACGTTTGCTATACCAGATAGATAAGGAGTACTCCCGATGCCACAGAAACCGGAACAGGCACTAAAAGAACTCAAACAGATCATCAATGAAGCCGCGCTTCTCGGATCAGCCGCAGCGCTGCTCGGATGGGATGAACGCACCTACATGCCGCACGGCGGTTCGGCACACCGCGCTAATCAACTGGCGTTGTTGGCCGGCATGGTGCATGACAAAGCTACATCACCACGTGTCGGTGAATTGATCGGTGCGATAGAGGGTTCAGCACTTACCAAGGATCCTCTCTCGGTCAATGCCGTAAACATCCGCGAATTGAGACGCTTTTACGACAAGCAAACCAAGGTTCCCAAGAAGCTGGTAGAGGCAATTGCGCATGCCGAAACCACCGGCCAGGGCATTTGGGTGGAAGCCCGCAAGAAATCCGATTTCAAGATGTTTTATCCGTCGCTGGAAAAAATGATCGACCTCAAGAAGCAATATGCCGAGGCCGTCGGCTATGAAGATGTCGTCTACGATGCGCTGCTTGATGATTACGAACCGTACGCGTCAACCAAATCGGTCACCAAAGTGCTCGGCAAGTTCCGCGAGGAGTTGGTGCCGTTTGTCGCCAAGATCACCGGCTCTCCCAAGAAACCTAACACCTCGATTCTCGAACGGGACTACCCCGTCGAAAAGCAGCGTCTTTTCGGAGAGCTGGCTGCAGCGATGATCGGTTATGATTTCAACGGCGGCCGCCTCGACACTACCGCCCATCCGTTCTGCACCGGCATCGGTCCCGGCGATTGCCGCATCACGACCCGCTTCAATCCTAAACACCTCGGACAGGCGCTCTTTGGCATCCTGCATGAAGCCGGCCACGGAATCTACGATCAGGGTCTACCGGAAGAACACTGGGGTATGCCGATGGGGGATGCAGTCAGTCTCGGCATCCACGAGTCACAGTCCCGCATGTGGGAGAACATGGTCGGTCGCTCCAAGCCGTTCTGGGAATTCTTCTTCCCGCTGGCGCAGCAGACATTTCATGAGTCGCTTGTCGGCGTGAAGTTCGACGATTTCTTTTTTGCCGTCAATGATGTCCGCCCGTCCTTCGTTCGCGTCGAAGCTGACGAAGTGACTTATAATCTCCACATCCTGCTTCGCTTCGAGATCGAACAGGCAATATTCAACGGCGAAGTCAAGACCAAGGACATTCCCAAGGTCTGGAACGACAAGTTCAAGAGCTATTTCGGCATTGTTCCTACCAGTGACGCTGAGGGCTGTCTGCAAGATATTCACTGGGCAGCCGGTCTCTTCGGTTATTTCGCGACCTACTCGCTCGGCAATCTCTATTCCGCGCAGTTCTTCGCCAAAGCCAAAGAGGATTTGGGCGATCTCGACGCGCAATTTGCCGCCGGAAAATTCCGGCCGCTGCGCGACTGGCTTCGCAAGAACATCCACAGTCAGGGTCGTCGTTATCGCGCCGAAGAACTCGTCAAAAAGGTTACCGGCAAGCCGCTTGATCACAAACCGCTGATGAAGTACCTCTCCGGCAAGTTTGCACCGCTCTATGGCGTGAAGTAAGCAGACTCCACACACTACGAATCCTTAGGGGCGACTCACCGAGTCGCCCCTTTTGTTTTATGAACATGCCATAGCAGGGTACACAGAGAATTCGCATGTCAGGTATTCTATGTGCGGCCAAAAGCCGTGCATGTCGGGACTGTCGAAGAAGTCCGTCTAACGATGTCCTGGTGAGTATGGCAGTTGTGTCAAAGAGAGCAGGACGCGACTGAAGTCGGCTCCTACAAGCAGCCTTGACGCACGTCTGCTATTACTGCAGGAGCGGCTTTAGCCCCGACATTCCGGGCGACAAGAGTTTCTCAACAGTTCCATATCGTGAAACGGTGTTCAAGAGGAGTGCGACTGCTAAACATCATTCCGAAACGCAAAGAAAAACCCCCGAGCTTTCGCTCGGGGGTCTTTCATTCGAGTTATTGGGTCAGAAGATTACTTCAGTAGAGTCATCTTCTTAGTGTCGGTGTAATCACCGGCCGTCAACTTGTAGAAGTAGACACCCGAGGCAACCGAAGTACCGCCGTCGGTATCGGCTTGCCACTTAATCGTGTAGCTACCCGCAACCTGATAGCCGCTCACCAACGTCTTGATCTTGTCACCAAGAATGTTGTAGATCGCCAATTCAACGTGACCACTCGTGCCGACAACGTAGTCGATCGCGGTCTCAGGGTTGAACGGGTTCGGGTAGTTCTGGTTCAGCGTGAAGGACGTCGGCAGATTGCCGTTGTTCTTGTTCGCTGTTGTCAGTTCGTTGATGCGAATGCGGTCGCCGTTCCCGGTCCAGGTAACCGTCTGCTCGGCAACTTCGCCGTTAACCTTCAACGTAATAGCGCTGCCGGCCGACTTGCCAACCGCATCACCGGTCAAGGTCTCGGCGCCGTAAACTGGCATAAATCCGAACCTACCGGCACTGCGAACCACACTCTCACCAATCAACGCACCGGAGGTATTGTAGGCCTCGATCACAGTACCAACCGGAAGAGTCGCGCCATTCAGCTTGACATCGAAGCCGTATAGGTTGACCCAAGTGTTGGACTGCGACGTACGCGGCGTGAAGTCTGACTTGTGAATCGAAGGCGCGGTCTTCGCAAGGATCGGACCCGGATAAACCAGCGTCGCGGCGTCGGTGGTCTTGATCCAGTAACCAAAGTCGCGTTCCATCTCGTCGAGATTGTTAAACTGCGGATAGGCCGGATCGTAGGTCAAAGCGCCCTGATCGTAACCCAACACAACCACAACCTTATCAAAGATCGAAGCCAGAGCCACTGGCACGGTGAACGGAACTGTCGGCAGATAGCTGACCAGATTCCAGTTCTGTTCCAGATCGATCGGAGTGGAAGCAGCCACCATCGGCCCCTCCACGCACAGCGTGGCTTCCGCGTTCATGCGGAACCAGAAACCGTGATAATGATCCGCAAACAGCAGCGTTGAGAAATCCGGCAGCTTCGGATCGTAGGTTTGCGCACCCATCTCGAAGCTCAGGATCACGTCGACGTTGTCCATCACGTCCTTCGCCAGGATCATGATGCTGTCATTCGGCGTGTCGATGTTCCACGATACCAAATTCCAACCCTGCTTGAGGATCAGGCAATGAGTCGGCGGAACCGGCGTGACGTCGAAGCAAGCTTCGTAACGGTCGCCATTCGTGCCCCAGTAGATCGGGTCATTTGCCATGGTAGCAACAAAGCCGTCCACCTTGACCGTGATCAAGTCATCCGGCACGCAACCTTCGTCCACGCTCGGCGTGTACGGATCATCGCGGTATACCGGCATAAAGCCGTAAGTACCGGCTTGCGACACTATCCACTGACCGCAAAGAACACCCTGCGGATCGTAGGCTTCAACCACGCTACCCGGGAGTACCGGAGTACCGTTGAAGAGAGCATTAAGATCGCAGTAGAGATTGACCCACTCGTTAGTCGGAGTAACAGTCCCCACAATCGGCCTCAGCATCAGCACCAGATCGGTGGCTGGAAATTCGGCTTCCACATAGTCCGGATAGTAGCCGGGCTTGTATGCACGTACCGAGAACTCACTGTTCTTGACGTCAGGGCAGAATTCGTAAGAGCCACCCGGACCGGAAGTCGTCGTGGCAATCGGGTTTCCGCTTGGCGGATAACCGCTGTACAGTTCAACGGTCGCATCCAGGATCGGGTCATGATTGGTATCCGTTATCGTGCCACTAATGCAGAACGACGGTGCACAATCGACCGTAATCGAGCCGGCAGCGAACTGCGGATAGATCAGTTGAGCAAGCGAATCGGCGAACACCACTTCTCCGCCTGGACCGATATACTGGCTGTCGATCGCCACTGCCACCGGGCAGTTCGGACCAGCCGTGAACCACATGGTTGCCCATAGGCCACTACCCGGCATTAGGAACGGCTCTGGTGGTAATGTCGCCATGCCCAGAAGGAGCGTCTTGTTGGCGGCATTAATGGTCGCAAACTTGAAATTGACATATTCAACTCGCGAACCTACGTGAGTTACCGAGTCGAGTGTTACGTCGTCGGAATTCCAATGCAGTCCGACCGTCATTCCGCCGATCCATTCATTGTTATTGAAATAAACAGGTACCGCAACCGTACTTCCGGCATACACGTTAGCGTGCGCAACGCGGATCGAGTCGGTTGACAGCGGTTTCGGAGTTACGGTCAGGTTGATAGTGACCTCCGCTCCCGGAGTCTTCTTCTTGTCCGACACGAACGTCACATGAGCAACGTAGTTGTCCGGAGCCAGAGCCGCGGTCGTGTAGTTGAGGAACACTTGCGAACCCGGTGTTTCACCGGCATTCACGGAACCCTGATTCGGGTCCGGACTTACCCAATCTTGATCGGACGAAGCCAACCAGAACAGACTGCCGCAAGGAGCGCCGTTCGTAACGAAGAGGGAATCATTAGGCAGATTCTGTCCGGCTTCAATCTGAACGTTGAAAACTTCTTGGCTGACAACCGGAATCGGAGTCTCCGAGCACGGGACGACGATGAGCCGAACCACCGTGCTGTGCGGACCCGCCTTCGTCGGCACTTCCGTTGCAGTGATTGTCAACTCATACACACCAGCCGGAGTGCTGACGCTGGTATGACCACCAAGCGTTGTCGAATTCGGGACATTGACTGGATTAGCGCCAAAATCAAGAACCACGCCGGTCGGGAGAGTGCTCACCGAGAGGTTCACCGAACCGCTGTAAAGGTCGATTGAGGTGAGGTCGACATCGTACAGAAGCGAACCGGGAATACCCTGCATCACCACGATGCTGTCCGGATTGGCGTCAATCGCAAAGTCCGGGACGAGTCCTACCTTCACCTCGATGGTGAACGAGCAGGAATCTTTCAATCCGTGCGCATCAGTGGCAACCACCTTTACCGGCGTCACACCCAGCGGGAACAGCGAACCGGAAGCCGGAGTCGCGACAAACGTCACGCCTGGGCAGTTGTCTGTCACCGTTGGAGCGAATACAACGATCTTTCCCGACTCGCCAGGATTCACGCTTTCCACGATATTGGCGGGACAAGCAACTACTGGTTTCTGAGTATCATTGACCGTTACGGTAAATGAACAACTATCTTTGTTGCCGGCAGCATCAGTGGCCTTAGACCACACAGTGGTTGCGCCGATTGGGAAGACTGAGCCGGAAGGTGGAACGGCGACAACCGTCACACCCGGGCAGTTGTCAGCGGCAGTGACGCTAAATGTAGCGACCGCGCCGCACTGTCCCGCATCGTTATCCTTCACGATGTTGGCTGGGCAAGTAACAGTCGGTTTCTGAGTGTCATTAACCGTTACGGTAAATGAACAACTGTCCTTGTTGCCGGCGGCGTCAGTGGCCTTAGACCACACAGTGGTAATGCCGATTGGGAATAACGAGCCGGAAGCTGGAACGGCAACAACCGTCACACCCGGGCAGTTGTCAGCGGCAGTAACGACAAATGTAGCAATCGCGCCGCACTGTCCCACATCGTTAACCTTCACGATATTGGCCGGGCAAGTAACCGTCGGTTTCTGCGTGTCGTTAACCGTTACGGTAAATGAACAACTGTCCTTGTTGCCGGCAGCATCGGTCGCAATTGACTTGACAGCTGTGAGCCCAATTGGGAAGAACGTACCAGAAGACGGAGTTGACACAATCGTCGGGCTTGCCGTACAGAAATCGGTCGCGCCGACTGAGAAGGTGACGACCGCGCCACATTGCCCGACGTCATTACCCTTTACGATATTGGCGGGACAAGTAATAGTCGGTTTTGTAACGTCGACGACGTGTACAGTCGCCTGGCAAGTGTCAGCCGCACCGTGACTATCGGTTACGATCAAAGAAACCAGAGTATTCCCTAAAGGATAGGGACCCGCAGGAACCTGAACCAAGGTAATGGCATCGCCAGTGGAACCATGGTCAATTGAAGCGTTTGCATGGCAGGTACCGTCGGCACCAACTGTTACATCTTGGCAGATCGCTTCCGGGCCCGACGCTGGGGGACCAAAGCAGACCATACCCGCCGGTTCCTCCGAGCTACCAGTCGGTAGACCCTGGAAGTTTGGATTAGTAAAGCCGGAAGTGTCATGCGTAAGGCTGTCGATGTTCTTTCCCGCGTCTATTATCCAGGCGCCTGCCGGCGGAATGAAGATCGGCTGCACGCAAAAAAGACCCGGGGCCTGACCTGCGGGAATGCGAACCTTCACGCTGTAAGCGAGGGTTGACGTGAGGTGAACTAAGATGTTCTTCGTCTGGGGGTTAGTCGTTGTCATGTCAACGCCACCAAAGAAGATGATGTTGTTGTAAGCCATCTCTCGGTCGAGGAACAAGTTGCCCAAACCGAAAGAATTTTTGAAACTGTTGGCGGTACCGTGCTCCTTCAGGAGGGTGCTGTCATAGGTCTGATCACCATCGCCATTCTCTTCGTACGGAATGTTGCCGTAGCCCTTAACAAGGGAGAAAGGACCGGCGCTGTTCGTCAACTCGAAACCAAGCGTCATACCTTTGATTTTCGCCGAGTTGGTGATCCAAAACTCGAGGACATTGTCCGCTCCGGGGATCATCTGGATAGAACCATTCGGCAAGACGCCGTTGACTTTCACTGTGACGTCGGCCGTAAGCGCAAACGCGCTCGCCGTGAGAAGAAGCGTAAACAAAAATATCAGAACTAAACTGGTGCGTTTCATTTGTAGCTCCTTAAAGATTGTTGAAACGAACTTCCGTTCAAGGTTAACACTTACCCTGAACTCCACTGTAGCCCAAAGGCCTTCTTGGAGAATCTCCTCCATAGCGAGTCCTTCAGGCGGGTGAGATCAACAGAAAACGCACATTACGGCGGATTCTGTCTCGTCTCCGATCACTTTTTTTCTCCTTAGTTTCCATTACGTTCAGTATGCTTTGCTAAAACTCGTATCAATTTTCTGTCAAGAACCCATGGGCTGTACAAAGACCAAATCCGAATCGATGCTCTGCCAAGATGGGGTCTTTGAGACATAGTGCCTTCTGAAGGTCAAGTAAATTTAGGTTTACGCCAAGTCTCTTCAAGTTCTTCATGAACTACAAAATTTAACTATCCAAAACAAGTAGATATGACAGACGAGAATAAGTAAACTCCCCCCTATTTCCCATCGTGAAGAATATAAGCATTTCCCCCTGACTGTCAACAAAAAAAGCTGCCTGAGGGCTGCTAAAATTGTGTGTAATCCGTACAGATACGTAGAAAAGCTACTGTTCTGGTCTGATCAGGTGAGTAGGAATTGATCAGGCTTGATGGGTGCCGCTGTCCGGAATGGCTCCCTCCAGCGTCTTCCAAGCCAACAGTGCGCACTTGACACGCACGGGGAATTTCGTAACCCCTTGAAATGCAATCGCATCCGAGTATTGCTCGCAGCGCTGGCAGACCTCGCCACGGAGCAACCGATTGAAATCGGACAGTACCAATCTGATTTCGCCAAGGCTCTTGCCGATTAGCGATTCCGTCATCACCGAGGCCGAAGCGATCGAGATCGTGCATCCCTTGCCCTCAAAGCGGCATTCTGAGACGACATCATCCTTAACCGTCAAGTAGATTACAATCTCATCACCACAGACCGGGTTCTTGCCCTCAACCATGATATCCCACTTCTCCGGCCTGCCGAAGTTGCGCGGGCGATTGTAATGATCGACAATGACTTCGCGATACAAATCATCCAACTGCATGCTTGAGAAACCTCTCACACTGTTTCAGGCTTTCCCGCAGGATGTCAATTTCTTCCTTCTGGTTATAGACGTAGAAACTCGCCCTGGCGGTGGAGTTGACTCCCAGACGTTGCATCAGTGGCTGCGCGCAGTGGTGACCGGCGCGAACCGCTATATTGGCGAAATCGAGAATCGAGGCGACGTCGTGGGAGTGTATATCTTTGTAGTTGAATGAAAAGAGTGCGCCGCGCTTATCCGGCGTTTTTGGTCCATAGATCTCTATGCCTTCCAGGGACAACAGTCTATCCAGCGCGTACTCGGTAACTTCACGTTCGTGCGCGATGATATTCTCTATGCCGAGCCCCTGCAGGTATTCGATCGCCTTGGCGAAAGCGATAACTCCGGCGATGTTCGGAGTACCGGCCTCAAACTTGTAAGGCAGTTCGTTCGTCGTGAAACCGTCATAGCGAACATATTCTATCATGTCACCGCCACCTAGATAGGGCGGTACGGCTGCGCCGATTTCCTCTTTCAGGTAGAGCACACCGACACCGGTCGGACCCAGCATCTTGTGCGAGGAAAATGCCAGAAAATCACAGTCGGTAGCCCGCACATCGAATCCGAAATGCGGTACAAGCTGTGCGCCATCGACCAGCACGCGGGCGCTATGTTCATGCGCCAATTGACAAATCATGTCGATGTCGTTTATCGTGCCCAACACGTTGGACATGCCGGTGATCGCCACGAGCTTGGTGCGCGAAGACAACTTCGAGCGCAGATCGGTCATATCAAGCCGCCAATCAGGCGTCGAGCGGACATAGACCAGCCGGGCTCCCGTACGTTCCTGCAGCATCAGCCAGGGTACCATATTCGAGTGATGTTCAAACTCGGAGAGAATGATTTCGTCCCCTTTGCCGATGAAGCGATCGCCGAAAGTACGAGCTACCAAATTAATAGAGTCTGTTGCTCCACGGGTGAAGATGATCTCTTTCGTCAGACGCGCATTGACAAAATCCGCAACTGTCTCACGGGCAGCTTCGTACAATCCGGTCGCCATCGCTGACAAGTGATAGATTCCCCGGTGCACGGTACCGTATTCACTGCTATAGAAGTCACGTTCGGCATCAATCACCACTCTGGGTTTCTGCGTGGTAGCGCCGTTGTCGAGATAGACCAATTCGCGCCCGTTACGTACCTGCGCCGCAAAAATCGGGAAGTCGGCTTTGATCTGCCGTGGATCAAGTGCCATGTTTGCCCCAGTTTGACAGCAGCGCGCTGAGACGCTGCTCGTATGCTTGCTTTAGTGCTAATGATTGCACCCGCTCTGCCGCCTGTCTCAGAAATCCGTCGGCGAGCAACATCTTCACCGTGGCTTTGTCTATCCCGCGCGAACGGAGATAGAACATTTCCAGATCGGAGATCCTTGCCGTCGTCGAACCGTGTGAACAACGAACGTCATTGGCGCCGATTTCCAATTTCGGCGAACTGTTTACCGACACGCCCTTGTTCAGAACCAGATTGCGATTTTTCTGATAAGCGTCGGAACGCTGTGCTTTCGGCGCGATCGTGATCTTGCCGAGATAGTTTGATTTCGATGTACCCGCCAGCGTGCCGATGTATAACAAGTCAGACTTGCAGTGACCAACGCGATGATCCTGATGCGTTAGCAGATTGAAGTTCTCCGCATTGCGCCCAACATAGACGCCGCTGACTGTGGCCTTGCTCCCTTCGCCCGCGAACCGCAAATCGATTTCCATCTGATTCAATTTGCCGCCGGAATTGAGCGTCACCAGTTCGAGTTCGGAATCTTTCTCCAAATAGGCGCGCAGCGTCATCACGCTGCTAAGTTGCTCCGAATATTCCTGATTCAAAAGCAGCGACAGCTTGCTACCGGGCTTCAGCACGACATCGAGCGTGCCGTTCTGGAATCCATTGGCATCAACAGTCGCAATAGCGTCCCAGACTAGTTCGGCTCGAGCATTGTCTTCCATAACCACCATTCCGGCCAGTGACGTCATAGTTTTGTCCCCGTCCGTGTGCGCGTATATCTGCCGCGGCGTTTGGAGATCGCCGTCACGACCAACATGCAGGAAAATTCCCTGACTCAAGAACGCATGCGCCAGAAGCGCGAACTTGCGCGGCGGGAAATGACTGTTGAAAAAGTCAAGGCTGGCCGCCAGTTCTTGCGGCAGCGCCATTGCGGCGTCGTCGAATGATCCGAAAAACACGTTGGCTTCATCATGCGTATTGCCTGCCGTCAACCTCAGTCGCTCCGGCAATTTCGCGATGTTCTCCGACGCTATCATCTGTAACGTCGCCGGAATGCCGTTGTCGTTTCCGAAAATTTGAAAATGCTCCGGTTTCAAACCTCTGAAATCAAGCAACCGGAAATTGACATACTTGAAATCTTCGTCCTTGTTGGTCGGCGCCGCTGCTGCCAGTGACCGGGCCAGACTCCCTTTGCGCCAAGGCGTCAGAATATCGCTGCTCGCTTGTTTGACAAACGCCATCAGTGCTTCGGCATTAAACGGTGCAAACATATCTGCATCTCTACTGCGAACTTTGACTGCAACTGTCATTTAGCCCACCGATCCTTCCATCTCCAATTCAATCAACCGATTCATCTCCACCGCGTATTCCATCGGCAGTTGCTTGACGATCGGCTCAATAAAACCATTGACGATCATCATCGACGCCTGATCCTCCGACAAACCCCGTGAACGCAAATAGAACAACTGCGTCTCGGAAATTTTCGAGACCGACGCTTCATGACTGATCGAGACATCCTCCTCATCGATTTCCATGTACGGATACGTGTCCGTGCGAGAGTGCTCGTCCAACAGAAGTGCATCGCATTCGACATTGGACTTTACACCGGTACAGCCCTTGGCGACCTTGATCAAACCGCGATAGGATGCTCTGCCGGATCCCTTGGAGATTGACTTGGATGTGATCTTCGACGACGTGTTCTTGGCAAAATGCAGCATCTTGGCGCCGGCGTCCTGCAATTGATCGTCACCGGCAAACGCCACCGAGAGCACTTCGCCTTTGGCCCCTTCACCCATAAGGTAGATGGCCGGATACTTCATCGTCAACTTGGAGCCGAGATTACAATCGACCCATTCCATTGTCGCGTTTTCGTAGGCGTAGGCGCGTTTGGTCACGAGGTTGTAGACGTTTTTGGACCAGTTCTGAATCGTGGTGTAGCGTGCGCGACCCCCTTTTTTCACGATGATCTCGACCACTGCCGAATGCAACGAATCAGACGAATAGGT
Source organism: uncultured bacterium (assembly GCA_903903945.1). GTDB lineage: Bacteria > Zixibacteria > MSB-5A5 > CAIYYT01 > CAIYYT01 > CAIYYT01. Next base: position 11,558 of record CAIVAP010000221.1, read on the forward strand.
CGGAGCCGTGCAGCCTTCGACGTAGTGAACAAATGCACCCTCGTCGACAATGATCAGCGTCCGCTCGAACTGCCCCATGTTCTCGGTATTGATGCGGAAATACGCCTGCAGCGGTATATCGACTGTCACTCCCGGCGGGACATAGATAAACGACCCGCCAGACCATACCGCCGAATTTAGTGCCGCAAATTTGTTATCGTTGTACGGTATTATTTTGCCGAAATATTCCTTGAAAATATCTTCATGATCTCGCAAACCGCTTTCGGTGTCGAGGAACAGCACGCCGAGTTCCTCCCACTTCTTTTGCAGACTGTGGTACACAACTTCCGACTCATATTGCGCGCCGACACCGGCGAGATATTTCTTTTCGGCCTCGGGGATTCCCAGTCGGTCAAACGTTTTCTTGATGTTAGACGGCACTTCGTCCCACGATCTCTCGCTGCGCTCCGATGGCTTGACGTAATAGTGTATGTTATCGAAATCAATCGTCTCCAACATTCCCTTTCCCCCCCATTTCGGCATCGGGCGCGACAGGAAATGCTCCAGCGACTTCAGCCGGAAATCGGTCATCCAACCCGGCTCGTTTTTCATCGCGGAAATCGTCTTGACGATCTCCTGATTTAGACCCCTACCCGACTTGAAATTGTAGTTCTCGGGATCATGAAATCCATATTTATACTCGCCGATGTCAAGTACCGGCATCGCTTTCTGCTCTGCCATGATGACTAAACCTCCGCTGCGACTTGAGTCTCGGTGATCCAGCCGTAGCCTTTGTCTTCAAGCTCCAGCGCCAACTCGGGGCCACCGGTCTTGATGATACGGCCTTCCGACATGATGTGTACAAAGTCTGGTTTGATATAGTTGAGTAGACGCTGGTAATGCGTGATGATCACCACCGCCATGTTCGGATTCATCAGTTTGTTGACGCCGTCAGCAACCGCCTTGAGCGCGTCGATATCCAATCCTGAGTCGGTTTCATCGAGAAACGCCACTTTCGGTTCAAGCACTGCCATTTGCAGGATCTCGGCGCGCTTTTTTTCGCCGCCGGAAAAACCGTCGTTGAGATACCGATTGGCAAACGACTCATCAACGCCGAGTGCCTGCAGCTTTTCCTTCAGGAATTTCCAGAATTTCAAGACGTTAATCCTTGCCCCGCTGCCGTCACTGTCGTGATGTGCATTGTACGCCGTCCGCAGGAAATTTTGCAGCGTCACCCCCGGTACTTCGACCGGATACTGAAACGCCAAAAACAACCCCGCGCGCGAACGATCTTCCGGTTCCATTTCGAGCAAGTTCTTGCCGTCCAAATACGCCTCGCCAGCAATGACTGTATACTCCGGATGCCCGGCCAAAGCATAGCACAGCGTCGACTTACCGGAACCGTTCGGCCCCATGATGGCATGAATCTCCCCCGCCTTGACACTCAACCCGACACCATTTAGAATCTGTTTGCCCTCAATCGAGACTTCCAGATTCTTGATTTCCAGCAGTGCTTTATCTTTCATCATCAAATCCTCTTTATTATGGCTAACCGATTTCCGCTGTGACAGTTCCTCAAAACTGACTGACTTGGTCAGATATGAGGGTCTGGGAGTGGTACGGAGTGGTGGGAGGGCGCATTTGGGGGAATGGAGATAATTGATCTCCGTTTATTGCAATCAGATCGGTGCGGCGGAAATCAGGTTGTGACCCCGTTGGAATCGGGGCGAACGGCTGAAGTCGCTCCTACAGTTGTCCTTGGCAGGGTCTTTTCCATGATTTGTAGGAGCGGCTTTGGCCGCGATGTTTACTGTAAGTAACAAGCGAAGACGACTGCCGCGCACAGAACCGTTTTGTTGAAAGCAGAACGGTCGGTAACACCATCCGGGACGGAGGCTAAAATCCATCACATCAGAGAGTGGAGAGGCACAACATTGCTGAGGATATTACGGCATACATGCGGCTTGCAAACCTGTTTGCCCGTTCAAGTATTTTCAAAAATCTTCCGACATATTGATTGGGGATTTTCTTGGTAATCGCTGACGAATTGTCTTAATCCTGGTCGGGCAAAGAGTGTGATTGTGCATTCTTATAGATTATCCGGGGGTTTACAAGTGCAGATCGAAACTGGTTACAGTTCCAATCCATATCTATCATCTGCCATTCGTGATCAGGCCCCGGCCTCGGCAGGCCAGGATCCGGCAAATGAAAACGGCGGGATAGAATCGCCGGAGTACAAGGCCGTTTTGAACAAGGCCTCAATGCTGCTCTCCAACACCCACATCTCCGCCTCGGAAAGTGCAAGGATCCTGAACTTGCTGGCAAGAGCGAAAAACGCCGCCGCAAACGGGGCAACAGGAGAGTTGAATACCCTTTCTAAAGAGATAAACAATTTCGATCCGGGATTGGCCGTTAAAGGCGACTCTTTTCAAAAGGGGACTCGCAAACCTCAAGGGGCATCACAAAAGCAGGATGAAGACAAGGTTACCTACCAGGACCAGTCGAATGATGTTGGCGTATCGTTCTCATATCCCGTCGCGATAAACCGGTATCAGGCGCCTCTGGCTGTCCAGGCCCATGAAGGCGAGCACGTCATTATCGCGCGGGCCGAAGCGATGATTAGAAACGAGAATGTTACTACTTATGTTTCCATCCATAATGGCTATGACGGCAAGGGGAGGCTTATTACAACCGGAGGGACAACGACAGTAATAACCCATCCGAAACCAAAGATGGTACCGATTAAGACCGGGAACAAGGTCGATATCATCGTTTGAAACTCCAGTCATCCTCCCTCAGCAATAACTTTGGCATCCTGCCAGTTTGCCGAGGCCTGAAAACGGGCGCGCCCCAGACTTCATTAACACACCTCTGTTGTACAATGTGTAGGGGTCGCCCTTGCGACGACCAGCATGAACATTGGACCAAACGCCGAACCCGAAGGCGCACACCGTGCGCCGCTACGAGAAATGCTTCGCTTGTTCGCCAAAACCACGCTTGTGGGACAGCCTCTCTTCGCCTGGCGCGCCTCTACAACAAATCAGGCCACACCCTTTCGGATGCAGCCTGCCAATCCTCGGCGCCGAGGCGCTTGGCTTTTGCAGGAGAATTAGATGCCGGTGAAGACCGCCTGACCTACTCCGCGGCTAGCGGCCGGCGATCAGCGAATTTGTTCTTGACAAAGTTGCCCCGATAAGCTAAGTTCTCAGTATTGACATTTGAACCTCAAAGGTCTTCACGCTTAGGAGGCGTCATCATGAGAAGGTCTATTTCCATCACATTTGCACTTCTTGCGTTGTTGCTTGCATCAACGTCGCTCAATGCCGTCACACTGCAGTTGATCAGTCATCAAGGCCGACTAACAACTCCAGCCGGCGTACCGGTTACTGACGGCGTATACCTGATCAAGTTCCAGATCTATTCCGACAGTCTTGCCGGCGTTACTCTCTGGAACAGCGGCTTCCAATCGGTACAGGTTACCAATGGCTTGTTTGCGTACATTCTGGGAAAGGACGTCCTCTTTCCCGCGAATCTCTTCACCGTGAGTCCTGACCGCTGGATTGGAATCACCGTGGGCGTCGATCCGGAGATAACGCCGCGCACGAGAATGGTTGGCTCAGCGTATGCCCTGCACGCGTTCAACGCCGGTGATGTGTCGGACAATATCATCACCAGCGCGAAGATCACCAACGGCACTATTGTAGATAGCGACATCAACTCGTCCGCCGATATTGCCGCCACCAAGATTGCCGGCACCGCAGCCACGCTTTCAGCCACTCAGACATTCACCGGCGCCAATATTTTTGACGGGAACTTGTGGGCAAGCGACAGCTCCATGCTCGCAAATGATAATGGCGTAGAATTCGGTCGCGCCACATCTCCGGTTGGAACTTCATTAATATCCTTGGACCGCGCCTATGCGACAAATCAATCGCGGATGGGGATCGACCTCAATATTGCCAATTCCTCCAATGGCTCAATGACCGGTGTCTACTCGAGGGTCGAACACTCGACTGCAGGGACAGCCGGGGTGGCATACGCGGTCTCCGCCTATGCCTACTCGGATGGAGTCAATAGATTCGGAGTTTATGGACGTGCCGAAGCGCAAAATCCCTCCATCACAACCGGCATTTCGTATGGGCTTTATGGTAGTGCCTCTGACGGAGCCACTGCTTATGGCGTCTATGGCGCAGCCAGTTCCGCGACCACGAATTATGCGGGTTACTTCAGCGGCAATGTGAATGTTACCGGCACTCTCTCGAAGGGTGGCGGTGCGTTTCGGATCGATCATCCGCTCGATCCAGAAAACAAGTACCTGCAGCATTCGTTTGTCGAATCGCCAGACATGATGAACATCTATAACGGGAACGTCTCTACTGACAACAAGGGATTTGCCACGGTCGAAATGCCTTCGTACTTCGACGCGCTCAATCGCGATTTCCGTTATCAACTCACCGTAATTGGTCAGTTCGCGCAGGCGATCGTCGCTCAGGAAATTTCCAGCGGTCGATTCGTGATACAGACTGACAAGCCTGATGTCAAGGTTTCGTGGCAGGTCACCGGCATTCGTCATGACAAATGGGCGAACGCCAATCGCATTCAGGTCGAGCTTGACAAGCCGACTGATCAGCGCGGCAAGTATATCCACCCGGCCGAATGGAATCAATCGCAGGAGAAGGGGATTGACTGGGAGAGCATCAAAGAATCTCAGACCGAACGCGATGCACGGCGATAGGGAGCGAGACTGACATGATGAAATCATTACAGGCTCGAAAAGCGGAACCGGTACCGGTACCGGTACCGGTACCCCGCAGCTTGCTGTGGGATGGTGCCCTTGTTCTGTGCGCGATGCTCTTGTTCTTCGTCTGCTCTGCTGTGACATTTGCAGATAACGACTCTCCCAAAGCTGGTGAACAACTGAAATGGCAAGTCGTCTCCGGCGGCGGAACAACCGTCGGCTCGTCGACCAATTACCGTCTCTCGACAACCCTTGGTCAAACCGCGGTTGGATTGGGATCATCGACGAGTTACAAGATCAATCAGGGATTCCAGCAGAGCTTCGGTGCGACCTATCTCTGCGGCGACGCCAACGGAAGTGGGAGCATCAACATCTCCGATGCCGTCTACCTGATCGCCTATATATTCTCCGGCGGACCGGCTCCTTCGCCATTACTCGCTGGCGATGCCAACTGCAGTGGGTCGGTTAACATCTCCGACGCGGTGTATCTGATCGCATACATATTCAGTGGTGGACCGGCACCGTGTGCGGCCTGTAAGTAGCTACCAAGTAACGAGCTCAAGGACCGGCCATTCTTCATGTAACAACAAACAGGCCACACCCTCTCGAGTGTGGCCTGCCAATCCTCGGCGCCGAAGCGCTTGGCTTGTGCAGGAGACTTAGATGCCGGTGAAGACCGCCCCGGTCTTCCGGATAATGTCGAGGATGTTGTAGGATTCCCCCTTTGCGGGTTTGAAAATCGCGCCACCCCTTTGCAGACCGGCCAGATACGCGCCATTTTGAACGTCGAGAGCGGCAACTTCCAAACCCTCGCTCCAGTCCAGCGGTGACATTGCACACCGTGCCAAAATCAAACGAATCGAGCGCGGCCAAATCCTGCGAGTCACTGACGGCGCCGGAAGCGAGCGCGGCAAAGAGATCGCCATCGTAACCCTGCTCTTCCGAGACCGGATTGGTGTCGGGACCGTAGTTGAATCTCTCCTCGGCGACGGCGGTAGACATCACGACTTCCGAACTACGTGAGGGCACCAGATTATTGAGTGCTTGATCGCTATTGATGTAGCGTGACTTGAGTGACAGGCCAAACATGGCGGCGGTCATTACCACCGTCACCATCAGCCCGGTTGCGAATTTGATTTTGTTGAACATGACATCCTCTCTTGTTAAGGTTTCCTGATTCATTCTGTAGAAAAGATGAACATGTAGCGTGCCAAACGATATTCTGTTGCCTGACAAAGGCATACACTGTGAGGCTGGTAGTCAGAGTGTTGCCTTTTGTGTCGAGGAAGTCACAAATCGCTTGGATTTTTCGAGAAATGCCATATCTTAGGCTGTATACTTCGGCAAGTCTTCCTGGAGGTGAGCTTGAGACCAAGCGTTATCGTCTGTTTTATTGCATTTTTGTTGGTCACAGCCTGGGCAGGTTCCTATGGCGCCATCAATCCAATTCTAAACTACCAAGGGAGTCTAACTGACTCAAACGGCGTGCCGTATTCGGATGGCACACATCAACTTACTTTTAGCATCTATGCCGATTCGATTGCGGGTGTTGCTCTCTGGAGCGAAACCCTCAATCTGGTGTCCGAACGCGGACTGGTGCATGCCTATCTCGGTCAGACGCAATCGTTTCCGGCCGATTTGTTCGAGAGTTACCCCTTATATCTGGGGATCGCCTGCGAATCGAAACCGGAATTCAGGCCACGGCTTCTAATAGCCGCGTCGGTATATACCTTTCTGGCGCGCAACAGCCAGAATCTCGGCGGATATCCTGTCGACCACTTCGCCGACTCAGGTAAGATCGCTACCGCTGTTGCCGGTCACAATGCCGACCAGACCGCGCATCATCCGATGCACATCGATGCCTCAGAAATCGTCTCTGGCGTATTTGATCCCGATCGTTTACCTCCACTGGAAATCGACTCCAGCGATATCATTGACGGAAGCATTGCTGCCCGCAACCTCGCCGATTCGATTGTGACAGGAAGTAAACTTGCGACCGGCGCTGTCCATCAGGAGCATATCGCCGCATCGTCCGTGACTGGCGCAAAAATCGTCGATGGTTCACTCACCGGCGATGATCTCGCCGACTCCGCAATCACTGCTGGCAAGCTTGCGACTGGCGCTGTTCATCAGGAGCATATCGCCGCATTGTCCGTGACTGGCGCAAAAATCGTCGATGGTTCACTCACCGGCGATGATCTCGCTGACTCCGCAATCACCGGTGGCAAACTTGCTACTGGCGCTGTTCATCAGGAGCATATCGCCGCATCGTCCGTGACTGGCGCAAAAATCGTCGATGGTTCACTCACCGGCGATGATCTCGCCGACTCCACGATAACTGCTGGCAAGCTTGCGACCGGCGCTGTCCATCAGGAGCATATCGCCGCATCGTCCGTGACTGGCGTAAAAATCGTCGATGGTTCACTCACCGGCGATGATCTCGCCGACTCCACGATCACCGGCAGTAAGATTGCAGCCAACACCATCCAGCAAAATCATCTCGCCGATTCAGCCGTAACGAGTAGCAAGATTGCCACTGGAGCGATTCATAGTGAGCATCTGTCAGTCTCAGCGTTCTCCGGAGCCAACATTCAGGATGGGACGGTGACGGGCGCTGATCTTGCCGATTCAACTGTTACCGGCAGCAAGATTGCATCGGGGTCAATTCACAGCGAACACTTGTCGGTTTCTGCCTTTTCCGGCGCCAACATCGAAGACGGCACGATTACGAGTGTTGACCTGGCCGATTCCACGGTTACCGGCGCCAAAATCGCCAGAGACCAGATTAAAGCTGCACACCTCGCGACCAATTCTGTTGACGGTTCGAAAATCATCGACGGCAGCATTGGGAGCAGCGACATCGGCAGTGGCATGATCGTTGCCGGACATCTTGCTGACCACACCGTTACCGGAACCAAAGTGGCTTACGGCACTCTTACCGGGCTCAACATTCAGGACGGGTCGATCTCGACGAGCGACCTGGGACCCTCCTCTGTCGGAACGGTGCAGATCATGGACAACTCAATTACAACCGACGATATCTCTGACAACACGATCACGGCGGCAGACTGCAAGGATGAGCCGGGGCTCGACTATACCAATTCCTCAATGCTGGGTTCAGTGGGTACTACGATCACGAATTGGATGAGCCTTACTATCTCAGCTCCGTCGCCTGGATATATCGTTGTCTTCTTCACCTGTATCGCCAACATCGCCAATAATGAGATTGCGCAAACGAGCATCTCCACATCCCCTTCGACCTTCGGCATCTACGGCGAAGCGCGTATTGCTTCCAGCGCCACGTCAGCCGGCGCCAATATGACTATCTCGATTTCGGATGTCATTCCGGTTGCTGCCGCAGGTGATATAATTGTCTACGCTAATGTCCGCGCGGCGGCTGCCTCAGCGGGGCTGGTCGACTTTTATCAGGGACATCTACAGGCGATATTCATTAGTACCGGTTATTAGCTTATGAAGTGGATCATTATCAGCACACTTCTGCTTTTCGCATGCTCTGGCTTGGTCGTGGCAGAACAGCATCAAGTCGGCGCGGCGGCTTCCGGCCGAGCTAGAACCGCAGAATATCGCCTGGAGTCGGTTCTCGGTCAGAGTATTGACGGATTTTCCGGCGCGGTTACTAGTGGTTTTCTCTCCGTGTCTTTGATACCCGCTTACCTGCCGGGCGACGTAGATGGCAGTGGCAATGTCAATATCTCTGATGTCGTATTTCTGATCAGCTACATCTTTAATGGAGGCTCGCCTCCGGTTCCTCTGGCTCGCGGCGACGTTAACTGCAGCAAGAGAGTGAATATTTCCGACGCGGTTTTCCTAATAGGCTATATTTTCAACGGCGGAGGTGCGCCGCACTACTGCCAGTAATTTCATCCCGACACAACGTCGGGACAACGAAGTCAACTACTTTGATTCGTCGTTATTGTCAACTTGGATGCTACGTTTTTGGGGATTACTTGAATTCGATATTGGCCGATCCAAGACCGATTTCCAACGTAAGAATCAACTGCCCCGATGCGGCATCAAAACCCTCGGTCTCATAGACACCCGATCCCGCTACTGCCACGAGATGCTCCTTGGAGAAATCAAGCGAACTCAGCCAGTTCTCATCGGCGCGCAACTGCAAACCCAACCCTCGCGGAACAATCAGGGTCATCGCTCCCATACCGACAGTGACTTTCGCCTCGGCGCGATAGTCGAATTGACCACTAAAATCGAGAACAAACTTCCCGACACCACCATCAAATTGAAGCCGCCTGAACCGTGAATTGCCGATATTGACCATCTGCAGCTTGCAGGCACCTGCCTCGACAGTGAAATTATCAAGGTTGGTGCGATTAGGCGCGGAGAAATCAACTCGCGCATCGGCGGCGCCGATCTCAAGATCCAGACGCGAGAGTGTCAGACCACCGACATCAATCTCACACTTGGCAGCGCCGACAGTGGTCTTGAGTTGCAGATTGACCTCGCCGTTGAACTCGATCTGCCAGTTGCTCTCACGCCCCTCAAGATCCAATAAACTCCTCCCTTCAGAGTCGGTGGCAAAACGGAAATCGCCACTGTCACCATGTGGTGTAAAGCCATAGTCATACTTGAGCAGCTCGCGATTATAGCTGCCGGTCACCGCTGACAAAACGCCTTCGGTGGAGCACTTTGTCAGTCGAAAACGTCCCGCCGCCATGATAATACGCGCATTCACGGACTTCACCTCGGGCGCTATCGTTTTCTCAGACACTGCCGTCAAATCCGGTCCGATGTGGACTCCCGGTTCGATTCTGCCGCCGTAGTAACGCGAGCCAAAGCGGGTCAGAATTGCGCCACCCAACGACGCGGTGAAAACGATGAGAAGAAGCATGCCGGAAACGATGCCAAAAACGATGGCCATCGCTTCCGAGTCGATAACAAGTCCCAGGAAGAACCCGATTACCGGAACCTGCAAGATGGCAAAACCGATTAGTATCTGCTGGAAGCGACTTTCATGTGAAGTTGCGTTTTTCGCCCTGACATAGTCACTGATGAAAAGACAGAATGCCGCAAATCCGAGAAACCCCGCAGCCACAATCGCCAGTGGCAGGGCGATAAGTGCCACCGGAATGCCGATGATCGTTATGATCAGAACGACAGCGATTACCGGCAGCATGATCTCGAACAAGAGCCCGACAACCAGCGCCTTGAAGATGTTCTGGTGATAGACCGCTCTTAGCCGTTCTGTTGGTTTTTCAAATAGGTGGGCGCACCCAACGGCAATTGCCAGGTGAATCAGCAACCAGATCAGACCAACGGTCAAGGGTTCCGCCGGATTGGTACGTAAACCGCCCGGCCATTCGTTCTCGGGGAACGGAATACTGATACGTTGTTCTGAGATTCTCCCGACAACCTGTGCACCCGGCTCCTCAGTCACTTTGCTGCCGGTGACATTCCCATCTACGATGCCGGTCGACGCGATGCGGACTCTGCCGGTGGCCGTGACCGACCCGCTGACGCGCCCCTTGATCGTAGCGTTGCCGACCACAACCACGCTGCCGTCAACATACTCGTTGGCATCAACGGTAACCGAACCGCCGATACGGCTGATGCCGATAATCGTGTCGGTGTAGAAACCCTCTGGGATATCGGCATTACTCGGAAAAGGCGGAACCGGTGTTACTTGCGACTGTCGCTCACCACTGCTTCCCCTTTCGCCCGACTCTATTACTTCATGCTCATTACCGAGCGTATCAATCAGCAGAATACCACGATCATCAACACGAATTTCCTTGTAGACCTTTCCCTTGTAATCATCAGACTTAAGTCTGTCTCTGGCGACAGACGGGACGACCAGTCCAATCAGGAGTATGGTCAACAGGAGTCTTCGCAAACTGTCCTTCCCACCTAAAACCCGTCGAGATTAATGTCGCCGGAGGTTGTGCTGAGTATCACTTCCGGACCGTCCCCGCCGACCTTGCCTTCCAATCTGTGCTTGTTAAACGACCGTACTTCGACGGCCAGATCAGTGTTGATCGATCCGGAGATCGTCTCCAGCTTGACTCTTCCCTTCATTTCCGCAGGAACCTCTAAGGCGATGTTGCCGGAGATCGTTTCGACTTCAAAGCGTTTGCCATTGGTCATCTCTGAACGAACGCGCACATCACCGGAGGAGGTAGACACAAAGACACTCCCCTCTTTCTGATCGATCTCGATATTGCCGGAAGTTGTGTTGATGTCGATATCGCCCGCAAGAGCATCAACGCGGACATCGCCGGAAGTTTTCGTAACACGCATCTTCCCGATCAACCAATGCGCTTCCGTGTCCCCGGAAGTCGACTGCACGACCACATCACCGGTGACATTGTCAAACAGCATGTCCGAGGAGGTTGACCTGGCGTCGATGTCGCCCTTGATATCTTTGAAACTGATATTTCCGGAAGTTGTCTCGATGTTCAGATCGCCAGTGTAGCCGACAATCTTGATATCCCCCGACGTCGCGGAAATTGTCGCGGTGCCCGTCAAACCCAGCAGATTGATATCGCCGGAAGTCGAGTTGACTTCGAGTCGCACCGAAGTCGGCACTTCGATCACGAACCGGATCGAGGTTCTGAACTCCGCGCGCAAACCAAACAGCCTCTCCCAGAAATCGCCGGACGAGCGATCGCTCGGATAGTGGGTGTCTATGTCGATGGACTTTTTGTCTGCCTTGATGGCAACTTCCAGATGGTCCTCAATCTTCTCCGCCTCCTCACGCGATGATGCGTCAATTTCCTTGATCGTCTGGACCACAACTTTGTCGCCGGGGCTATAGGAAACCTCGATCGAACCGCTGGTGTTCGCCACCGTCAGTTCAAAGTCTTTTTCGACTGCATATTCGTTTGTAGTCTTGAATTGGAATACCTTGGCTTGTACTGACCCGGTTGTCACGAACAGGCCAAGTGTGGCAACACATGAACACATGAGCATCAATTTGGACATGACTTCTCTCCTGACACTTACCTGACGCCTTTCAGCTTTTTCTTCAGAAGCTCCCGTGCCCGGAAGATTCGGGCTTTTACCGTTCCCACCGGGAGCCTTAGTATCTGTGCGATCTCCTCATAAGATTGATCGTCACGATGACGGTAGAGTATCACTATCCGGTACTTGTCCGGCAGTGAGTCAATCGCCTCGTCGATCGACACCCGCCGTTGTTTCTCCCAGAGATTTTCCTCCGGGTTGAAGGACCGGTCGGGGAGGTCAATCCCGACGGCGCCGTCCTCGGTGTCGACCGGCTTATCCAGGCTGAGCGCTTCAATCTTCTTCTTGCGCAGGAAGTCGATTGCGCAGTTGGCGGCTATTTTGTACAGCCAGGTCGAAAACCGGTATTCCGAGCGATAGCTCGCCAGCGAGTGAAACGCCCGCATGAACGTCTCCTGCACCAAATCCTCGGTTTCCAGCCGGTCTCGGACGATTTTCTGAATGATCTGCGAAATCGTCCGCTTGTGCCGGTTCAGTAACTCGGCGTACGCCGCTTGATTACCGGCGAGCGCACTGTTGATCAAGACCTCATCCGGCTCAATCACCTGTCAGACCTAACCTTTAGATACGCCAACGTCTTACTCATGTTTCACGTCCGGCCGCAAAGATAGCAGGTCGGAGGAGTAAGGCAAAGGGAATTGTGGGCGATGTTGCCACTCGACTTTCCCAGTCACAGCACTTGGCAGTGAGAGAATGTCCACTGGGTGAAGTCAAGGCAAAGAAACGGCATTGTATCTCCCTTTTCTCTTGATAAGCTGGATGGACGTGGGAAACAATCGGACGGAGTGCAGAAGTGAATTGGCAGTATTATGCCCCTTAAAGAAATAACAAAGCCCCGCCGTGACCGTGTCCGTCCATGGCGCTGTGATGCCGTCAGGAACGATTCCCGGCGGCGCATCGAATCACGAAAACTTCTATTATCGACTTGACAAATTGACGCCTCCCACGTCATCTTAGTGTAAACTCGCCAGACATCGGAGTTTGTCCTCAGCATTGAAATGGCGACGACCGGCAGACAATCCGGTCGCGGAGGAAATGCATCAACCCACCATAGGAGGGTACTTATGTGAAGAATCGACTATTGTACTTTTCAGCGCTACTGCTATTGGCGGCAGTTTGCGGCTGCACCAAGGAGAAGTGTGTCGTCTGTCCACCCGACCAACCGCCGGCGGAGAAGGAGTACCACTTTCTCTACAGCTTTGTTGGACCGTATGGGCAGTGTTGGGTCTACACCTTCAGCACTAAGGATGGCAGGGTTGTCGATTCGACCTACTACGGCGGGTTCCCCTTCTGGGACGCCCGCTTCTCGAAGGACGGGAAGTATGTGTTTTACAGTGTTGAGGAAGCGACTAGTGTTGAGGGACCGACTCACGTCGCCACCTGGATCACCAACTACGAGACCGGCGACACAGTTGCTATCGCCACCGGCATCTACGGCCAGCGGATTTCTCTGTCTGGAGACGGCCAGTACATGTTATTGTCAAGTAGTCCTATTCTGCGGCTGCTTCGCACTCCCGGTTTACAGGTGATGTTCCAGAAAGAGAGCAGAAATTTTTGGGGCGACGGTGCAGTGCATCCATTTAAGAATGTCGCCTATGTTCCCAATTGGCCGGAGGATAGTCTCCTTGTCATCGACTTCCAGAATCCTACAATCACCGACTACAAAGTGCCAATGAGACTGGGTTATGGTGATTACCCCTTCTCCGCGACTCATGCTGCCGTCTCTCTTGACGGCAAGATTCTCATCCTTCTCGGGGGGGTACCCGGCACGAGTGTATCCCGTATCCAGCTTCGCGATGCTGAGACACTGGAGCTCTTGCTGGATTACTCTAATCCAGTCGGAGGCCTGCTTTACCTACACCCTGACGGCGAGAGGGTCTTTTTTTTGGAGCCATGGAAGGACATCGGTGCTTCTCCCGGCTCGGTCTGGGTTCTGAGTCTCAAGACCTTTCTTCTGACCCGCATTCTGAATAGCGTGGATTTCCGGGGATACTTCCCTTTTAGGGGACTCAATCCTGACGACATGGATTTTACGCCGGACGGAAAGTACGCTTTGATCACCAATGGCGGAGAAATGGAATATGGACCAATCATAAAATTGGACATGGATACCTACAAGATCGTTGATGCGTTTTATCCGCCTGGAGGTGTTTCCTGGTGGATACGCATCAACCCAACCGAAATCAAGGCAGGAAAATGAAATGTGCAGAACTGTATCAACTATGTTGATCGTCGCCGTGATTATAGGGATGACCGCGGCGGCCTTGGGGCAAAACTATTACGCCTATACTGAAGAAGGCAACGCTGTCAACCTGACAGTCCAGGATTCGATTATTACGGCCAAGATTGTCGACGGCCTGGGATTTTGGACCGGCGTCTACGCCCGAGAAACCGCTCTTGAATCGAGCGTCCCACCGCAGCCAATCTCGGATGGCTTCGTCCTTATGCGCGTCAAATCTGGCAACGACCCGATCGCGCTGGTGAACCGATTGCGCAACGATCCCGACGTTCTTTTTGCCAACCTCTCCTTTCTCGACACACATTCTAATCCGATCTATCTGACGGAGACATTGGTTGCGAACTTTCACTCGTCGACGAGCCAGGCACAGATCGACTCAATGAACCAGGCTCATCATTTAGTCGTTGTCGATTCCCTGTTCAACGATCCTTTTTGGCTCGTCTTGAAATTGACCGCCGCTTCCGATCTTGATGTGCTCGCCATGGGGAATCACTATCACGAATCACCACTGGTTCATTATGCCAAGGCCGGTATGATGCTCAACTTACAATTCTATTCTAATCCGAATGACGAGTACTGGCTCAAACAGTGGCACTTCAAGAATACGGGGCAACCGTTCGGGAAGCCGGACGCCGATATCGACCTTGACGAAGCGCGCGACTATGCTATCTCTCCGTTTGATTCAATCACTGTGGCCGTGACCGACTGCGGCTTTGCGCCGCACGAGGACTTTGCCGCCAACCGGTTTGCTTGGGGATGGGACTACTACGACAAAAAACCGGATTACTCACCCGGAAAATTCTCGGGGCATGGAATGGGCACTATGGGCATCATCGCAGCGTCAACGGATAATACTACCGGTTTGGCCAGCGTTGTGGGGAACCATGTCAAGATCATCGGCCAGAAAATCGCGGACTATACAGAGGACCGATTCGCGGCGGATGTCGAGATTGCCAGAGCCTTTTCCGACGCCGTTCTCGCGGAAGCGCGGGTGATCAGCAACAGTTGGGGGTGTCCGGACTGTGGTGTCTATTACCCGAAAACTACGTACTGGATTCGCAAGGCCGACAGCGCAGGAGTTGTCGTCGTCTTCGCGGCGGGAAATGATCCCGCTTCCGAGTATCTCGGGGTGGTCTCTTGGCCGGCAAACATGCCGGAAGTTATAGCTGTCGGCGCGACGGACAGGTGGGATCAGCGATGGTATTATTCCATGTACGGTCCGGAGCTCGATGTTGTGGCGCCAAGTAGTGATTGTTTCATAGGATGGGGAGACATCTGGACACTGGATCAGATGGACACTCTTGGTTACAACCCTGCCTACATGACCTGCAATCCCAATGACATTGACTACGATTGCACCTTCGGCGGCACTTCCGCTGCCTGTCCGGAAGTTGCCGGTATCATCGCGTTGGTCATGCTGCGGCGACCCGACTTGATCGGACAAACGGCGGCCATCCGATCATTGATTAGGGCGTCGGCTGAGGATCAGGTGGGTGATATGTACGACACACCGGGTCGGGATGACCACTATGGCTGGGGTCGAGTGAATGCGGCTCACGCTATGTTGGCGGTCTCGCGTGGCGACGTCAATAATAGTGGTTCTATTAACATCAGTGATATAATCTACCTGATCAACTACATCTTCCATGGTGGGCTTCCACCACAGCCCCAAGTCATGGTAGGAGATTGTAACTGCACTGGCACCATAAACATTTCTGATTACGTCTATTTAATCGCCTACATTTTCCAGGGAGGACCTCCGCCACCTATCTGCTTCGAAGGGCTGTAGCAACCTCGATTTGATCCCGGTGCGGCAGATGTCCTCATGTGCCGCACTGGGATTGACGAAGGAGCGGCTTTTGCCGCGCCATTCCGGCCGGCAACGGTTCTCCAACATCCCCTAAGATGAACTGCTCACTTGCATTCCGCGCAAGGCGCCGGTCCCCCGCTGAAGATATAGGCGATCAAGTAAACTGCATCCGAGATATTGACGGCATTGTTACAATTGACGTCGCCGTTTTGCAGCGGCACTGGCGCAGGACCGCCGGAGAATATGTAGCTTATCAGATACACCGCATCCGAGATGTTAACCGAACTGGAGCCGTCGGCATTGCCGCAACAATCGCAGGCATCTCCGACGCCGTCGCCGTCGCTGTCGACCTGTGAAGGGTTGCTGATAT
Source organism: uncultured bacterium (assembly GCA_903903945.1). Lineage (GTDB taxonomy): Bacteria > Zixibacteria > MSB-5A5 > CAIYYT01 > CAIYYT01 > CAIYYT01. The sequence continues at coordinate 27,690 of CAIVAP010000221.1, forward strand.
TGGGACAATTGTCGACCGGGCAAGTGTTCGCAGCAAAGCCCGGATTCCCGAAACCATCACCATCGGTGTCGGTGCAATTATCGCAAACGTCTCCCATGCCATCGCCGTCTGCGTCGGATTGAGTTGGGTTGGCTATCGCGAGGCAATTGTCGCAAGCGTCTCCGATGCCATCGCCATCCCCATCGGCCTGAGTCGGGTTCGCGATTGTCGGGCAATTGTCACAGACATCGCCTCTGCCGTCGGCATCAACATCTGCCTGCGTTGGATTGGAAACACCCGGACAGTTGTCGAGCAGATCGGCAATCCCGTCACCATCCGCATCCTGGAATACCAGCGGCTTAAGTGCGAGACGAACCGTACTGTCGCCGGCGACGCGATATTCATACATCACCTGTTTACCGCCGTCCCCGATGTCGGCCATGCGATACTCCTCGACAACCTGCTCCGTCACTGAACTGATTTGAGCAGGCGCCGTCCAATTGGCGCCGGCATCGGTAGACCAGCTTACATATAGTGACTGTTGCCTGACGAACGTGCAGACAAATGTTGTCCCCTGCACATGTGACAGCTCTGGGTAGTTTTCGGCAGACGTCGTTCCGGCTATGGTGCTGAGGCTGTTCAGGCTGTCGACGTCGCCGGTCGCCGTGTACCAGCAGACAATGTCTTTGTCAAGAGCGGCGCTGTCATGATAGACTGAGGCAACTACCAACAAATGACTGCTGTTTACTGCTACGACCGGATAGCTGATCTGCTCATTGCTATCGGCGAAGGCTTTGAGCGCCCCATCAGTAGTGAGCGACCAGTCATAGACAAAGTCTTGTCGCAAGAAAAGCTGGTTCTGGTCCTTTGCCGTGTTGTGAATGTCCCAGACGGCATACGTCTTGCCATTGGCGTGGTCAATATCGGCTGAAGTAGTCAGACAGTTTTCCAGAGTCGGGTAATAGCTGCCATGAGGAGTGTTGTTGTGATAACTGAACACAAAGGGGATGTCATTCATCGTCTCACCCGGCCAGGTTCTGCTGACAACCGCTGACTGAAAACCCCAGTTCCAGCTTTGATTTCCGTCATCACAGGCGATCTCGACTGACTTCATCCCATACCAGCCCAATGACGCCATGCTCGAAAAATTGACAAACCATGTCGACTGATTCATCGGATCGGGAATTACCACGAGCATAAAAGCCGCTCCGCTCTGGAAGCTGACCGGCGGAATATATGTCCCAACGAAGTAGTTTCCGGAAGCCCACAGATCGAGCGATGGATAGGTTCCGCCTGTCTGATCAATCCAGCAACACGCGTCCCAGGTAACGCCGTTATTGTTGGATCCGTTGATGCACATAATGCTGTTTGGCGAAACTCCATCATAGTATTCATAAAGCCGCGCCATGGCGCCATTGCCGTTGTCCCCCAGGGCTGGATGTAGTGATCGAGTTACCGAACTTCGGTCGGTAGCATTCGTTCCCTGCTCCGATTGGAACATCGTGCGGAAGTCCTCAAAACTCATGCTGGTCATCTTGTCTGTGAACAACACGCGTTGTGGTTGTTCACCGATGTTCCAGGTTGTGAACTGGTCGGGCGTGTAGGTTTTCGATTGCTCAATATCTGCCGCCACGAGAATTGGTGTAACAGTAGCAAACAGAAACGTAAATACGACCGGGACAATGATCATTCTGAGTCTCATTTTCATTACCTCCATCTGGCTAATGCTTCCTGCTCCTACGCCATGCCTAAGATAGCGCAACTTTTGTACTCCAATCCCCCATTTCTCATATCTAATGCGCCCACGCGCCGATCAATTGGAAGATAACCGCAGGCACCGCGTTTGGCAAGTCCATTTTTGAGCAAACTTCTCGACCCAGGTATCCCTCTGATCGAACAAATGTTGTTCTTGACCACCTCGACAAAATGGCATTTACTGGTGGACGGCTACGAACAGAGAGCCGATTTCAGAAGTCTGGGAAGTTGCCGGTGGCCTAATACGATCAGGAGGGTATCGTGATCATTCTTCTTCTTATCTCACTCGTCCTAATGCCGGTGGGAATTGTATTGATCCTGATGGGAATGTGGGAACGGAAGTCAGAAGCCCCCAGTGTTTCTGATGCCAGCCTGAAGCACTACTTCGTTCCTTTCTGGAAGCAGAGGTCGTGGTTTAAGACCTCGCAGGCATACCGCAGGTATGTCTGGGGCTATTTGCTGCTGGGCGCGAGTTTCTCTCTGAACCTTCTATACTCTCTTATAAAACTGATTCAGGAAGGTTGGAGATGAGAGCAACCGCTGGCAGCAACTACTGCTTCATTTCCGGGAAGTAACTCAACTCCTTCTTGAGTTCAAGCTGATTCATAATCATGGCGTATCGATCTTGCAGTGATTGCGTTTCGATGCTCTGAATTTCAAGTTCGGCATCAAGATAGTCGCTATTGGTAATCAGACCGGCGCCGTATGACACCGAGGCGATTTCCAGTGCTTTGCGGGCAAGCGCAAGTTTGTCCTGCGTGATTCTTCGTTTTGCATCGATCTTACGCATCTCCTGATACAGTATTTCCACGCGGCGGCGGCTTTCGCTGAGAATGCGATCGATGTCGAGTTGATAGCTTTTCTGCTTCTCCTGCTCCTCCTGTTGTCGGTGCTTTGAGTAACCACCGTCGAAAACCGGAAACGTCAGCGACAAACCCCCCACATAGTTGAGTTGTAGCTTATTCGGCTCCGGCATATAGCTGTTCTTCCAACCGGCGGAGCTGACAGCCGTAACCGTTGGACGTAGCCGCTCGGCAGCCGCTGACAATTGCGACAAGGATTGCTGCGTCCGCAGCGCACGCACCTGCGGTTTCTGCGTAAGCAATTCGTCGAAGCTTACCGTGCTTGGCCAGTCGATAGTCAACCGCGAAAGTGAGTCGGCAGGCTCAAGTAGAATAAGCGTGTCTCCACCGCAGATTTCAGTGAGCGAGAGGACTGCTATCTGCTGATCGACGCGTGCCATCGCCAATTGTTCCTCGTACACCTTCGATTGGAGTTCACTCTTAAGTACGTCAAACTCCGACACCAGCCCGTTGGCAAATTTGGTTTTGGCATCCTCAAGGTGCTTCTTGGAAATCACCAAGTATTCTTGCAGGAGATTCACGTTTTCCGTTTGCAGGGTTGCATTGGCATAGGTGCGGATCAATTGATAGATCACTTCTTCCGAAGCACCGGCAAGATTGATCTCTGTTAGCTTCCGTCCGATCTTCGCCTGCGCAACGACTTTCGCGCGCTTCCCCCAATCGAGCAGCAGATAGGTACCGGAAACGTTGGCATCCAGCACGTTATGGGTTCCGGTCTTGACCGAGGGCATTCTGATGGGCAGAGGCAAACTGAGTTTGATTTCTGATAGTCGCGAAAGATAAGTGTAGCTACCACCAAGTTTGAACTGTGGCTGATAGGAAGTCCGCGCCTGCTCGATCTTCTGGTCGCTTTCCCGCAACCGGTTAGCAAGCACCGTTAGCGACCGGTTGTGAGCTACTCCTTTCCCGATGGCTGCGGACAGGCTAATGCTCTCGGCCTTGGCAATATCTGCCGAAAGCAGAAGCGCGAGAATGGCGTAAGCAATTCCTTTCATCGCGAGAAAATGGCGGTCACCCGCCCGAATTGCAACAAATAAGAGGAAAGAAATCGAACGACCGTCGCAAAATCTCGTATATACTTGTGTCGATAGCTATTGATAGCAACACGTTTTTCCGCCACTGGTGGAAAAAGGTGCTGAGACCGAAGAGGTATTATGCTGCGTAGATTGGCTTTAGGTGTTTTTCTGCTGCTGACGGCGTTGTCAGTCATTTTTGCCCTGCGTGACGACAAGACCGTTACGACAAAGTCGTCGGAAGCATATAAGCACTACCTCGACGGTGTTGATCTGTGTGAGAAGTTCTACTTTCGACAGTCGGCCAAGGAATTCGAACAAGCGGTGGCACTCGACAGCGGCTTTGCCATGGCAGAAGCACAACTGGCAAAAGTATACATGGTGCTTGGTTTCGGGCAGAAAAAAAAAGAGATGTGGGTACTCGCTAAGGCCAACAAGTCGAACGTCTCAGAGCGAGAGCAGTTGCTGCTCGACTTGTGGGCTGCAGAAGAGGGGGACAGTCCTGTTTTCGCCGAAAGTCTCGCACAGAAATACATCGCCAAATATCCCGAGCAACGCGAAGGTTACGTCAGCTTGGCAAATCGGGAATTCGGTAGAGAGAATTGGGGACGCTCCATCGAACTCAATCAGAAGATCCTGAAGATTGATCCAAACTATGCCAATGCTTACAACATGATGGGTTATCTGAACTACTATCTGGGGCGGTATGATGAGGCGTTGGCATCGTTGGAGAAATACATCCAACTCTGCCCGAATCAGGCGAATCCCCGCGACTCGCGCGGCGAAATCCTTTATGCCCGCGGTGAATACGAGAATGCGCTGCGCGAATTCCGGGAAGCATTTAACATTAATCCCGAGCTCGACTTTCCAGTGTTACACATGGCGGCGACCTATGCTGTTCTCGGTGAACTCAAACAAATGGACTACTGCTTCCAGACACTGGCAACCCAACCGGGGAATCCGTTGACGAAATATGGCTACCTTGTCCAGCAAGCCCGCCTGTATGTTGATTGTCGGAAATTCGACGCGGCCGGCGAAATATTGGACAAGGTAATGAGAGAGGATCCTGATTCTGAGAAGACGAACACGGCTGGCGCCGTCTCTGCCAAAGGCTGGCTGGCCTACAACAGGAAAGATGTTGAGGGACTCAAGAGCACCTGGAATCAGCGTCGCCAGTATATCGAACAGCTTGTCAAGAAGAAACCGGCCACGGCTGAGGGGTCAGGCCTCGCCCGCGCTTATCTGTTTATGAATGCAACCGAGGCCGATCTGACAGGCAATCTGGAGAACGCTGCCAAACAGTTTGCGGAATTATGCGACTCTACCAAGAACCCAGCCGACCAAATTACGATGCGAACAGTGTACGCCGATGTTCTTTGGCGTAAGGGCGATGTTGATCAAGCAAAATCGGAACTGCAAAAAAACCTTTACGCCAATCCGAACCACCCACGATCGCTGACCCTTCTGGCGGATATTGCCGATGCCGAGCGAAACGGAGACCTGGCCGCCGACTACCGGCGACGAGCATTGGCGGTTTGGAAAAACGCTGACGCCGACTATATGCCGTTGGCTGAACTACAGAAGAAGATGGGTGCCTCTCTAGCGGTTACCGACAGGAGTTCTGCAAAGAGACCTTGATCGGCGTCTCGGAATTCCGTTGCTGCCACTTCCCGAGAATTACATCCTCAGCTTAGTGTTTGCCACAAAACAGGTTGTCGCGGCAAACTAACCTCTCCTATTTCCCGCAGAAGCAGCGTATTTATCATGGAGCAGGAGAATCTTGACAAAGCGACTAAGGATTGCTATTCTGATTGTCCATGAGTAACCCAGGAGTAAGTTGTGGCGATATCGACGCGAGGTAGATACGGGGTCAGGGCGCTATTGGCTATTGCCAAGGCCAGACGTCCTCTCTCGACTGCGAAAATATCGCAGATGGAAGATATCTCGCTGCCGTACTTGGAGCAGATATTTAACCGGCTCAAACGCGCCGGCTTGGTGCAGGCTACGCGAGGCGCACAGGGCGGATTTGACTTGTCTCGACCCCCAGCCGAGATCAGCATCGGCGATGTTGTGCGCACCCTTGACGGCCCGGTGACATTCAGCCACTGCCACAAGCCCGGACAAGACAAGCCATGCGGGCGGGCGGAAATCTGCCCCTCCCGACAGTTTTGGTCGGAGTTGGAAAACACGGTCAATAGCAAACTGTTTAATACGACCCTCGAGGACTTAACTAACATCGAGACGGGGCTAATCGAAAAGAAACGAGGCGCCAGCAGTGCGGCGAATCTATTTTGACCACAACAGCACAACACCGTTAGATCCACGGGCGCTCGAAGCCATGACGCCGTACCTGCTCGAGTTCTACGGTAACGCTTCATCCGTTCATTCTGTCGGTCAATCAGCGCGTGCCGGTCTCGAAAAATCGCGCGAACAGATGGCCGGGTTACTCAACTGCCGCCCCGATGAACTCTATTTTACTTCCGGCGCCACCGAGTCTGACAATACGGTGGTCAAGGGTGTTGCCGATGCGCTGGCGCACAAAGGCAAGCATATTATCACCAGCAAAATCGAACACCACGCCGTTTTGGAACCGTGCGAACACCTTTCGCGACACGGTTACGATATCACTTATCTCGGCGTTGACCGGCTAGGTTATGTCGACCCGGAAGAATTGCGCGGCGCCATCCGAGACGACACAATACTGGTATCGATTATGCAGGCCAACAATGAGGTTGGCACGATTCAGGACACAAAGAAATTGTGCCAAATCGCCCATGATAAGAGCGTATTATTCCACGCCGATTCCGTGCAGGCGCTGGGAAAAATCCCCGTCGACATCAAAGATCTTGGCGTTGATTTTCTCTCCGGTTCTGCGCACAAGTTCTATGGACCAAAAGGCTGCGGCTTCCTTTTCGCCAAGACCGGAGCCCGCTTTACGCCCTTTGCGCATGGCGGCGCGCATGAACGCAACAAGCGCGCGGGAACCGAGAATGTAGCTGGTGTCGTCGGTATGGCGAGAGCTTTGGAACTGGCAATCACGGAGTTGGGCAAGAATCAAGCTCACATTTCCACTCTGGCCAAGCAGCTTTTTGACGGTCTGCTGCAATCAGTACCCGATTCACATTTCCAGGGTGACCCCGAATACCGCATTGTCAACACGTTGTTCTTTACTTTTCCGGGGGCCGAAGGGGAAGCGACCATCCTGTCAATGGACATGAAGGGAATCGCTGTTTCATCCGGATCGGCCTGCACATCGGGCGCGGTCGAACCGTCGCACGTACTGCTGGCAATGGGCGTGCGCCCCGAGGAAGCGCAGACTGCCGTTCGTTTTTCTTTGGGCAAAGGCAATACCAAGGACGATATCGACTACACACTGGAAGTTCTGCCGCCGATCATCGAACGGCTGCGGATGATGTCTCCGATCTACGCGCAATCAAAGACGGTATAATTCCGCAGGGTCCCGGAACTTGCTGCAAGACACTCTTCACTGAAATCATCCATGAAGAAGAAACTCGTTGCCGTTGCCATGTCCGGAGGAATTGACAGCTCCGTTGCCGCTGTCAAGCTCAAGCTGGAAGGGTTTGATGTTATCGGGCTGACAATGAAGCTCTGGGATGTCAGTGAGATTGGCGGCGCGGACAAACATGTCAGCCGACATTGTTGCTCGCTGGAGATGTTTGACGATGCCCGCAGTGTCTGCTTCAAATACGATATTCCCCATTACGTGCTGAACATGCACCAGGATTTCAACCAGATCGTGATCGAGGATTTTATCTCCGAGTACATCAAAGGCCGGACGCCGAACCCCTGCGTGGTTTGCAACTACAAAATCAAATGGGAGCTGCTCGAACACAAGACCAAGCAACTTGGTTGCGACTTTCTGGCGACGGGACATTACGCGCGCATTCGCCGTGATGAAGCAAACGGTCGCTATCAAATACTGAAAGGCGTCGACGCCACCCGCGACCAGTCATACTTCCTCTGGGGACTCAAACAGGAGTCACTGGCGCGAACGATGTTTCCCCTTGGTGAACTGCACAAGACCGAAGTGCGACAGCTCGGGCGCGAGTATGGCCTGATAAATGCCGAGCGCGAAGAGTCCCGCGAGATTTGTTTTGTGCCAGACGATGATTATGCTCGCCTCGTACAGGCGCGCCATCCCCAATTGGCGCAACCGGGGGTTATCCGCGACACCGGCGGCAAGGCAGTCGGAACGCACGAAGGCTACTTTCACTACACGATTGGCCAACGCAAAAAGATTCAGATTGCCACCACCGAGAAACGCTATGTCACACGCATCATCCCTGAGAAAAACGAAATCGTCGTCGGCTCCGATGATGACTTGCTGACTGACAACTTCGAAGTCACCGATGTCAACTGGGTAGCGATCGACCCGACAACAAACCCACCGCAAGCACAAAACCCACCGCAAGCGGTGGGGCACCTGTTTCCCGCACTGATCAAAATACGCTATCTCCACAAACCCGTTGCAGGCGAACTGCAAGTTTTGCCTAACGGAGATGTCAAAGTGCACCTATCACAAAAGCAACGCGCCGTCACCCCGGGGCAGAGCTGTGTATTCTATGATGGTGACGTCGTGCTCGGTGGCGGGAAGATAGTCTGAACTCAGGCTCGCCGCATGCGCGAAAGTTCTTATGACAGAGTGCTTTGCAGCATGCTTGGCAGCGAGCCAGTGGTCCAACCCTGAAAGGTGAGCTCCAACCTGTCAGACCTGTTGTGAAATGTCCAAAACCATCATTTTGACGAGTATGTAGCGACAAGATGCGGTTTCCAAGTCGTTGAAGAGTAGCAGCACGCCCGTGCTATTTGATCAAGAAGGAACTTGACTTTTGTCGAGTGATTTTCCATATTGTGATCGAAAGAGATAATTTGTGGGGCAGAAGTGCCGACTAGGGGAAGCTCCGTTCTTCCGTGGTGTGTTATTGGTTTCCGCTTCTGCCATGCTTAGAGCAAAACCCGCATCGCAGGAAGTGCAAAATGAAAAGCATTGCTAAACTAAGAGTTCTTTTGCTGGTCACTTTGATTGTTGTCGTTATGCCGCAGGTTCCAGCATGGGGCGATACCACATTCGTCAGCGGCACCATACACTTTAATACTACTTGGACACCGGCGGGGAATCCGTATTTGGTGATAGGGGGAACGAGAGTGGACACTAACGTTGTTCTAACTATACTACCAGGTGTTCAAATGAAGTTCAACTCGGGAATTGGGTTGACAGTTGACGGTGGGTTAAGTGCCAGTGGCACATCAACCGATTCAATAATCTTCACAGGCAATGGGGTTCAGTGGGCGGGCTTGAACTTCTCTAGCGCCTGCTTGCAGTCGCTTTGTATTCTAGAGTACTGCACGATAGAAGGCGTTCGCGGCATTGCTGTCCGGTTGGACGGTGCCTCCCCGAGCATCGTGCGCTGCAACATTAGGAACAATAGCGGCGTCGTTACGTGTGGAATTCAAATTAACGGCGGTTCAGCACCGAAAATACTTTATAGCACTATTGAGTTAAACCAGACTGCAACGGGAGGGTTTAGTGTGTGTGGGGGTGGGATCAGCATCGCACCTGGGGCGTCGCCAGAGATCCGCGGCAATCTCATTAAAGATAACTCTGTATACGTATGGGGGTACAATAACGGTGCCTCTGGTGGGGGTATTTGTGTGTCGTCGGATTCAGCAATAATCGTGGACAACACCTTTGTCGGCAATTCCGCGAACGAGGTTGCCGGTGGAGGGACAGGGGGCGCAATGGCGGTGAACGGTGCGAGTCCTCTCATAGCCTGCAATCTTATATCTGGAAACGGGGCAGGCGTGTGTGGGGGAATTGTCATCTCAGGTGGGAGCCCGTTAATCAGTTGCAATACCATTGCAGGCAATACTGGTGGAGGAGCAAATGGCATTTATTACGTCTATGGCCCATGTGAAGGCACCCCAACCACCGTGCTGAACAACATTTACAGCAATCACGACTTGGTGAACTCAGTTTTCGAAGTCTACTCGGGCCTAGGCACTTGCATATTGGCTATGGAAAATAACTGGTGGGCTACTACGGATCCGTCCCAAATTGATCTTCTCGTTTATGATTTCTGGGATGACCCCACATTACGGAAACTCGATTTTATTCCGTTTTCTGCGAGTGCAAACACTCCTCCAAGCGATTCGATAGTTGTTCTGATTCCAAACGGCGGCGAGACCTGGCTATACGATGAGGTTCATAACTTACGGTGGAATCCATTCTGCTATACAGATAATGTGAAACTTGAATATTCGACTGACGGCGGTTCGCATTGGCGGGTAATAACCCTGAACACTCGAAACTTCGGTCTGTACGTCTGGAAGGTTCCATTCGCTGTATCCACGACCTGCAGAGTAAGAGTCTCAGACGCCTCCGATGGAATTCCGTCAGACATAAGCGATAACAACTTTACAATCCGCCCATCGTTCGTTCCCGGCGACGCGAATGGCAGCGGTTCGGTAAACATTTCCGATGCTGTTTATCTCATTGCCTATATTTTCAGCGGTGGTCCGGCACCGGTACCGCTGTTGTCGGGAGATGCCAATTGCGGCGGCTCGGTGAATATCTCGGATGCGGTTTATATAATCGCCTACATCTTTTCCGGCGGTCCAGCACCCTGTGCTTGAGACTATGTGGTCCGTAACACAGCCTGCTTAGTCATCGCATGTATTTACCGTTGCGTCAGGTCTTAGGACGCCCTGCGTCCGTGACCTGACGCGTCATAGCCCGATGGCGAACTCCCCTACGTCCCCATCTTCCAACTGGAAAGATACTTCTTCTGCTCGGCGGTAAGTTTGTCGATGGCGATGCCCATTGATTTCAGTTTCAACGTTGCGACATGATAGTCAAGTTTCGCTGGCAGCGAGAAGACATCCTTCGCCAGCTTCTTGTAGTTCTGCACGATGAACTCGCAAGACAGCAACTGATTGGCAAATGACATATCCATCACCATTGCCGGATGCCCTTCAGCCGCCGACAAATTGATCAGACGACCATCAGCAAGGACATTGATCTTTTTACCCGACGGCAATGTAAATTCCTCGACCAGATTGCGCGCCATGCGACGCTTTTTCGACATCTTAGCCAGACCCACGAGATCGATCTCGACATTGAAGTGTCCGCTGTTGCAAACGATCGCCCCCGGCTTCATCCGTGTGAAATGCTCCGGACGAAGGACATTGATATCACCGGTAAGCGTCACAAACACTTCACCCAGAGGCGCTGCCTTGCTCATCGGCATGACCCGGAAACCGTCCATCGCCGCTTCAATGGCTTTGATCGAATCGACTTCGGTTATGATCACATCCGCGCCGAGTCCTTTCATACGCGTTGCCAGACCACGGCCGCACCAGCCATACCCGGCGATTACGACAGTCGATCCGGCCAGCAGGAAATTGGTTGCGCGCAGGATACCATCAATCGTCGATTGACCCGTGCCATAGCGGTTATCGAACATGTGTTTGGTTTGCGAATCATTGACCGCGACAATGGGATATTGCAGCACCTTATCCTTGGCCATCGCGCGCAAACGAATTACACCGGTGGTTGTCTCCTCCGTGCCCCCTATGACCTGAGGCAGCAGATCGCGCCTGTCAGAATGCAGGACATTGACCAGATCAGCGCCGTCATCCATAGTGATTTCCGGTTTGATATCAAGCGCCGCGTTGATGTGCCGGTAATAACCTTTGGTATCGATGCCGCAGATAGCCGACACATTGATGCCATAGTCTTTCACCAGCGATGCCGCGACATCGTCCTGCGTGGAAAGCGGATTGGAAGCGCACAGATGTATCTCCGCGCCGGCCGACTTGAGTACCCGCATCAAGTTCGCGGTTTCCGTTGTTACGTGCAAACAGGCGGCGACTCGACGGCCTTTGAGCGGTTGTTCTTTCGTGAGGCGCTGTTCGATCAGCGCAATGACCGGCATGAAGTTCCCCGCCCACTCAATGCGGCGTTTGCCTTCAGAGGCCAATCCGATGTCCTTAACGTCATATTTTGCCATCTTCTACTATTTCCTATTAGTTAGGCGTCTCGCTTGAGATCGTCAGCCTTATCAGTTTTCTCCCAGGTGAAATCAGGATCGGTTCTGCCGAAGTGTCCGTACGCGGCTGTCTTGCGGTAGATCGGGCGTCGCAGATTCAACATGTCAATGATGCCCTTCGGTGTCAGCACAAAATGTTTCTTGATCAACTCGACAATACGCTCATCCGAAATCCCCGATGTTTTGTCGGTGAAGACCATTATCGATACCGGATCGGGCACACCGATAGCATAGGCCAGTTGCAGCGTGCACTTGCGCGCAATTCCCGAAGCGACGATGTTTTTCGCAATGTAGCGAGCCATGTATGCCGCCGAGCGGTCTACTTTGGTCGGGTCCTTGCCGGAGAACGCACCGCCACCGTGCGAGGCCATGCCGCCGTACGTATCCACTATGATCTTACGTCCGGTCATGCCGGTATCAGACTGGGGGCCGCCAATAACGAATTTGCCGGTCGGATTGACAAAAAACTTGGTCTTGTCATCGATCATCTGCTTTGGAATAATGGGACGCACGATTTTGTCGATGATTTCCTGCCGCGCCTGCTCGGTGATTTTCTTACCGCTGGCATCCAGAATCTCCTCGCTGTGTTGAGAGGCAATCACGATTGCCTCGCAACGCGCCGGTTTGCCGTCGACGTACTCGACAGTCACCTGTGATTTGCCATCGGGGCCAAGATAACCGAGCAATCCGGTCTTACGCGCTTCCGCCAGACGCAACACCAGTTTATGTGCCAGCATGATCGGCAAAGGCATCAACTCCGGTGTTTCGTCACAGGCGTAACCGGTCATCAGACCCTGATCTCCGGCGCCGCCGATATCAACCCCTTGTGCAATGTCGGGAGACTGTGAGCCGATCGTGTTGAGGATGGCGCACGAGTTGAAATGGAAACCGTACTCCGGTTTGGTATAACCGATCTCTTTGACAATCCGCCGCACCAGCCCGTTGATATCGCAAAAGCCTTTGGTAGTGATCTCGCCCCCGACAACCACCAGGCCGACCGTGACAAACGATTCGCAAGCCACGCGACTGTTGACGTCCTGCGCCAGTAGGTCATCCAGCACCCCGTCGGAGATTTGATCGCAGAGCTTATCCGGGTGTCCTTCCGTGACCGATTCGGAAGTGAAAAGAAATCTGTTTACTGCCATATCGTAATCCTCTGTTAGATAGTATTCTTTCCTGATTACCCTGATGCAGCCACCGTTTTCGCTGTCCCTCGTAAGACGACAGCCGAAGAACGTGCCGCAATGTCTGTCCTACCCGGTATGCTGCTCCTCACAGTGGCCTACCACAAGACATCTACATGATACGCAGTTCACCGACTTCGGAATAGTCTCCGAGATTGTACGTGCCGTTGGCATCATGCATCATCACATTGTTGCCGATCAGCGATTTTTCAATCGTGCAAGACACAATCTGCGTTTGGTCGGCAATAATGCTATCGCGCACAATCGAGTTGCGCACAACACTGTTCTTGCCGATCGAAGCGTACGGACCGATTACCGAATTCTCGATCACGGCCTCGGGCGC
>CAIVAP010000222.1 GCA_903903945.1 uncultured bacterium
GTGTGATCTGCTGCAATTTCTGCCGGAAGGAATCGAAACTGCCGGCCGGATAATACTCTCCGCCTGTTTGCCCGGCGATATCGGTGAGCGCAGTTTCGTTGCTGACACTCCCGGCACCGATTATGAAAATGCTGGCCTGCCACTGTTTGGCGTAGGTGATTACATCGGACGGTGATTTGTCCGAGGATGTTTCTCGACCGTCGGTGATGAAGAAGATAGTGCGTTCTTTGGTGGCGCTGACGCCACCGGCAAAGATGTCAACCGCCGAGTAGAGCGCATCCCAAACGCGAGATGAGCCGTGGTCGAGCGGCTGGGCGACAAAAGCATCGAGCGCCGCCGTAAGCGCCACTTTGTCGGCGGAGAACGGCGCGATAATACCGGCATTGACATTGCGGTCGTGGTACTCCATGATTGCCATTCGGTGTGTCGGCGCCAACTGATCGATCAATTCGCGCGCCCAGTCGACTTCGAGGTCAATACCCGATTTATCCCCCTCCTTCCAGGTAGCCATGCTGTTGGTGAAATCGAGTAGCACGACCATGTCAAGTTCAAGGCTGGCTGCCGGATGGACAAAGTACGAGGTCTCGGTGTAGTCTATTTCAGCGCCATCCTCGAAAATGCGAAACGGCGCCGTAAGTGTTCCCGAATCGATGACAACGGCATGGCTGCGGCTATCGCTTATGCGAAACGTAAATTGCACCTGCGACGGTATCTGCAGGAAGGCCTGAACGTCCTTAAACTTCACCGTCGAACTGACCGGCGGTTCAGTTACTGTGCCGCTGTCTTCAGTGCAACCGACGACAACGCCGAGAAATGCAGAGATCAACGCAAGAGATAAGATCAGTTTGAGTTTCATAATTACGACTCCTGTAACAACGTAATTCTACAGTCAAAGTTCGATAAAATCAACAAGAGTCAATAGAGCAAGTGCTTTGACTGGTTTTGCGCCCAGCGCCGGGTTCGATAGTGCTTAAGTCATTGATGCGCTCCGGAATTACTTCATCTCATTGGATCAGCGCTTTCGACCATGTCGCCGTATCCCATCTGATGATGTCCCGAATTTGTGAGCGACTGTATTCCATTGCAGAACCCAGTAAGTCTCAGCTATGCTCGGCATTTATACTTGTCGCGATTCCAAACCAATTGTGGAACCTCTGCAAGCTACTATTGTTTTACTGGGAAAACAATTGTTGAACTCTTGCCGTAGGCATTGTATAATGATAAAGCTTGGAATAAAAGACAAGGGTGCGATTAAACAGTACCTCCTGCAGGAAGATCATTCATCACCAGACCGCAGGCATCCGCGTCTTGGCAAGAAGCGACATTGAGAAAAGAAAAGGAAAAGCAATGAAATTCTCTCGTCCGCATATCTGGACTGATGATATCCGCGAGGCAGAAAGGGTTCAAGATAAATATCGCAGTGAAGTCATCACGAAGCCCGAGAAGACCAGCTTCCGACTCGTTGGTGGCGTTGATGTTGCCTACTCCAAGAAGGACAATTCGGCATTTGCGGTGGTCGTGGTGATGAAGGTTCCGGAAATGGAGCTTATTGAAAGAGTGCGGAGTCAGGGTGAAGTTACGTTTCCGTTTGTGCCGGGTTTGTTTTTCTTTCGCGAAGGACCGACCATCTTCAAAGCTCTTAGCCGGTTGAAATTCGTACCCGACTGCTTCATTTTCGACGGCCATGGTATTGATCACCCCAAAGGCATCGGCATGGCCTCGCAGATGGGAATCCTGCTGGAGATGCCGACTATCGGTTGCACCAAGAAACTTCTTTGTGGTACAGCCGAACCGGTCGACAGCAGCATCGGCGACTCGGCGCCAATTTACAATGGCAATGTCGAGGTTGGACGCGCAATCAGATCACGCGAGGGTGTCAAGCCGCTCTACGTCTCGCCGGGTCATAAGATGGATGTAGAGACGGCGGTTAAGACCGTAATTGATCTTCTGCGCGGCTATCGTCTGCCGGAACCGTTGCGGTTGGCGCATATCATGGTCAACAAGTTCCGTCGCAACTATGACAACAGCTTCCAGGGGCCGGCGACGATGAACAACCGATAGCTAAGGTGCGAGTCTTCTCCCCAGGGATCCCAAATGACGGCTAAACGGCTTGATTTTGCCTACGAGACGAGCTTTGAGCAGGTGCTCACGAATCCGACTCTCGATGCCGCTGCTGCATTATGGGAAGAGGGACGTTACAAAGCGTTCCAACTCTTCTATCGATCAATGAGAATAATAGATGATATTGTTGATGATTTTCGATGCTCACCGACAAAGGACTCCGTCAGCGCTGCGAATGACATACGGATAATGCTATGCGAATGGCTCGAGAGAATTCGCTCTGGAGCGGCGAATAGCCAGTTCGACACGGATTTTCTTGAGGCCATACAGGTATTTCGCGTTCCGCTATGGCCTTGGGAACGGTTGGTGAATGCCATGATTTTTGACCTATCTCATTCAGAGTTTGCTACGTTTCGCGAGTTCCTAAAATATAGTGAGGGTGCATCAGTGGCTCCCGCTTCGGTGTTCGTACACCTGTGTGGTGTTGGGGGAACTGGCTCGATCTACTCAGTTCCAGAGTTCGATGTCCATAGAGCGGCTCGCCCATTAGCGGTGTTCTGCTATCTCACCCACATCTTGCGGGATTTTGTCAAGGATCAGGAGAGGGATCTCAATTACTTTCCTCGCGACTTGGTTGAAGCTCAGGATCTAAACTCGACTGAGCTCAGGAGACTGGCACGAGAAAAGTCTACCGACACTCGCTTAACCAATTTGATTGTGAGATACGCATCGATAGCCGATCGCTATGGATCGAGAGCACGCCTAGAACTGGACCGCATCGGGCGGCATCTGGACAAACCCTATCGCCTGAGTCTGGACGTCATTCATGCCCTTTACAATGAGCTTCTTGAGCGAGTAGATCGCCAACACATCTGCAACCCCTCGCGTCCGGTGACAATTTCGTCACAGGAAGCTAGACAGCGCATACACCAGATAATAGGGGAACTTGACTCTTAGTTAGTTCTGGATTCATTGATTATTACTGTCTCCTGCTGTCTTTCGTTCGCCATTGTTGCGCACTGCATAGCCCTTTTTCAATCACTTGATCTACCCAAGCCTGTAAGTTGCCCAACGAGAAGTCTTGGTATTCGAGGAAGTAGCCAGGAAAGAAATCTCCCATATGTTTCTCTACTAGCCGCTACTTCAAGGTATTTGTCGAGAACATCCTTGTCTCCCGTGAGCGCACCTAAGAACAACTTGGGAAAGAAGTGGGCGAGCCTGGATAGCAATAGAGCTTTCTCCAACTCGGATCCAAATTCAGAATGGCATTTTGCTTCAACCTCTGTAAGGATCCTGCAACTGTTGCCGGCCCGCAGTGCATCCGCCACGCCCTCGGCTGCGATTTGCCCAGATCTAATGGCATATGCGATGCCCTCACCCGAAAAGGCGTCGACGAAACCGGCTGCGTCACCACAGAGCACGGCGCGAGAGCTAACGATTTTACGCTTTATGCCCCCGACCGGAACGAAATGAAATTCCGCCGGGTGATTTGCGTCAAAATTTCTGTCCTGAAGAAACTGCATCATCGTCTCCCGGGGGTTGCGCAGGTATGTTGCCAGACCACCAAGTCCAACGGACAAATATCCTTTATGTGGAAATACCCAACCGTAACCTCTACGGGCCACACCGAAATAAATATCGAGAAGGGCATCGTTTTCCGATGTGAAAGACGATTCTGGAACTGGTATTTCTGTCAAAACACACAGACCAAACTCGCTCGGCTTGTCTTTTCTTCTTACACGGTTCTTTAGCGTCCCGTGCGCGCCTTCCGCTACGATCAGAAATTTCCCTTCAAAGGTTCCGTCAGTTGTTGTGACTGTCACAGCAGACGATTCTTCCGCAAAATCAAGTACCTTCGTTCCCGTATGGATTTCAGCACCTGATTCTCTTGCCTTTTCGAGTAAGCAGCTGTCGAAAACGCTTCTCGATACCAATACTCCCAAGGGAAACGGTCTGAGTTTCTCGGACACCTGCTCGCGGAAGTGCACTCGTGTTCCGGAGATTCGTTGCTCATAAGCGTCGACTGGGAGCTCGAAATCGAGATAGGATAGTGCACGTTCGGAAACCGCTCCTCCGCAGGCTTTGCTGCGAGGAAATTGGCTCTTTTCTAGAATAAGCACCTTCAAGCCGGACTTACTTGCTGCGCGGGCTGAGGAAGAACCAGCGGGTCCGGCACCAACAACGATCAAGTCGTACATATCGTCATACAAGAGTTACAACCTTCATCTGAGGACGATAGAGATACAGCCACAGTTTCGCAAGGGATATCTGGTGATGTTCGTCCCGCGGGAATTGATTGATTTGCATAGAGTTTCTGGGCTGGAGGAGGCAGTTTCTCGTCCGGTTGCGCAGATAGCTCTTGACTCCGCGAACACCTCTCCGTACACTCTTGTCAACAAGAACGAGGTAATACTTGATGTTCAGTGCTGTGATTGCCGCGAGAATGATAGTGACCTGCTGCGTTTCTGAGCGTCAGTCGCAACTCGATCGCTGGGAGGGCGAGTGACGTACATGGCATCGAAGCGTCGGCGAGGTAGAACCAGACTTCTTTGGCGGTCACACTGGATTGTCTCCGCTCAGGATAGTCTCTTGTCGATATGTCACTTTCGCTGGCTAGCTTCTTTGATCATGTTCTACTGTCCTATTATCCTTGCAGGCTGTCTGCTTTGGTGGATCTACGAGTATCCAGTATTCACTCTAAACAGAAACATCGCGTTCCTATGGATCGCACTGGCACCCTTTCTGATTGTGAGTGCCTTGCGATCACTCGATTCATCTCTCTCACAACTGAGGCTTCTTTTCAGAGACAAACGGAAATGGGGAAGGTTCTATAGGGCAGAGATGGTGCGCGTGCTATCATGGAGATACTTGCCACTGGGTTTGCTTTGGGCATTTGTTGGATCACTTGTAGTCGTACAGACAGTGTTTGTCCGTGCTCCCAACGTTGTGTGCATCTGGGCGATGCTGTCCACGTTGCTCCTCTTTCTGGTATCGTCAATCGGATTTTACGGTGTGTATGTAGTTGTCACACTGACCAAAAAGGTCCTCGCTGAGGATCTGATTTTTGATCCCTATCACCCAGACGGGCGCGGCGGTTTCTCGGCATTGGAATCCCTGTCAATACTTGCAGCCTTCCACTTCTCATCCGGAGCGCTTGTGATCCCTCTGGCCATTGAAGTCATGAGGAATCTAGGAAGTGCCTATGGAGCCCTTGCTATTGCCACATACGGGCTCATAGGATTGTTTGCACTGGCAATAATCGTGATTTTCGTTTTCCCGACACTCCTGATCAACAGCTTCGTCCGAAGACGGAGGGAGAAGGCGATTCTCATGTCTCGATCGGAGATAAGCGGCATCCTGACGGAGTTTAAGACGAACGATCAGCTTGACCTCAAACAGGCCATTGAATTGTTACTGCGCTATTACATAGACCATACTGAGTTGTACAGGTCTGTCAGCCCCTTCAACTTGAAAAATGCATTCTTGCTCGGATTGGCTTTAATACCGCCTTTCGGTATTGCCATATTCGAGGCTGTTTGTCGCCTAAGTCCCATTGTCAAGTGAGGTCTGTCGAAGTCGCATGTTGGCACGAGCTTTCATCATCCAACACAAATACCTTGTGGACTTTATTGATTGGACGGAAAGACTTCCTGTCACAACTCCCCCTTCAGAACTCGGATATTAATGGCGAAAGTGCGGGAGACTTGGGGCAGGATCTCCATGCAGAATTTCAGAGCTTGTGTATCAGGCATACCGGTCTATCTTTCAGGTTCTTGCTTTCCGGCGGAATGGTACGACGAACATCCGTCCAAAGAAAGGGAAATCCGAGTACCCGTTTGATGTCGATTCCTCCGAAACAACGGACACGAGGTGATCGGCCGCTGTCCTTCGATCGGAAAAACAGGACCAAGGTCGGTTTTTTCTCTTGTATGTTAGCAACAGCCTGGGACTTTGTGCGTACAACTTTAACGGGTCATCCGAGTGCTTCGATATGCGGGTCGCGAATTTAGGTAGAGATGCAAGCTGAAACTTGCGGTAAAAAATGCGCAAACATAAACCTTGACAGTGATTACTGGCATTCTTAAGTTAATCCTTTAGACGCATTAGGTTGTACAAAGACTAGAAAAACGGTTGAAAATTATGGACTTAGGATCGTTCTCCTCGACCTTAACAAATTGCATTCGACGGGCACAGGAATTGGCTAAGAGCTATTTCCATGCGGAAATCACGCCCAACCATTTCTTTCTAACGCTGCTGCGTGATGAATCCGGCGAACTGGCGGCGATTTTCAAGCAACTGGGCAAGAAACCCGAATATTTCGAAGCGCTGCTGGCTGACGAGCTATCAAAAATGCGAAAGCTGTCCACCGATGAGGTGAAGCCGGTTGCTGCCCCCGCGCTGCAATCGATGTTGGTAGCAGCGGGTAATAAAGCCGAGAAATACTCGGATTCGGAAGTACGCGCCGAGCACGTGTTGATGGTGTTCGTGTCCAAGGACTCTCCACTTTCGGAGCAAATCACCAGGCGGCTTGACTTCGATGAGGGAAAAATCATCGATTCCATGGCCGATATGAAGGTCGTGCAGTCGATTGCCGGGACTCAGGTGACGACTGAAGATGGTGAGACGACTGTCGGTGCTGAGGGGATCAAGTACTGCATCGACCTAACCGAGAAGGCGCGCAGCGGCGGGTTGGACAATTTCTTTGGCAGACAGGAAGACATCTACAACATCTCGCGCGTATTGATCCGTCGGCGCAAGAATAACCCGATTTTGGTTGGACCTCCGGGAGTCGGCAAGTCGGCGTTGGTCGAAGGTTTGGCGTTGCAGATTGTCAATAAGCAGACGACACCAGAGCTACACGACAATGTGATCCTGCATCTTGATCTGGGGCAATTGGTTGCGGGCGCCAAGTACAAAGGCGAATTCGAGGAGAGGTTTAACTCTTTAGTCTCGCGATTGTCCAAGGGCAAAGGCAACCTCGTGTTGTTCATCGACGAGGTTCATACTCTCGTCGGCGCCGGCAATCCGGCCGGTGGTATGGATGCCGCAAATTTGCTCAAACCGGCGTTGGCGAGAGGCGCATTCAAGGTAATCGGCGCAACGACCAACGAGGAATACCGCAAGTACATCGAAAAAGACAAAGCGCTTGATCGTCGTTTCCAGAGAGTGATGGTAGAGGAACCAAAGTTCAACGAGGCGCAGGAGATTTTGGCGGGCGTGCGCAATGTCTACAGCAAGCATCACAATCTGACTATTCCCGATAGCGTCGTTGACGAGTCAATCCGACTGTCACAACGTTACATCGGTGATAGGTTTCTGCCGGACAAGGCAATCGATCTATTGGATGAGGCCTGTGCGTCGTTTCGTCTAAACTGCACGCGCACCAAAAACGGCCTTGAAGGACTCAAGAAGAAAGCAGATGAGCTTAAACCGCTGCTTGCGGATAAGAACGCTGCCACTAGCGACGACAAGCTCGATGAAACGACAAGAACCAAGCTGCGGGCTTTTAACGACGAATTTGAGGAATTGCATTCGCTCTGGAAAGAACGTGTCAAGTAGCATCGGCGGCGATAATTGTAGCCAGGTGGGTCAAAGACAATGGAAAATGAACAAACTCAGATAAGCAGGTTCCAGGAGAACCTTCAGAAAATGGACCGACTGGAGCAGTTCGTCAACCAGGAAGAGTTGGCGCTGTCTCCGGAGGATGTTGCCTTTGTCATCTCGCGCTGGACCAAAATACCGGTTTCGCGGATGATGGAAGACGAGAAGACCAAGTTGCTGCACCTCGAGGACCTCCTGGTGAAGCGCGTGGTCGATCAGGATCAGGCGATTGCCACGATTGCCGAGGCGGTAAGACGGTCGCGATCGGGGATCAAAAGACACAACCGCCCGATCGGCTCTTTCTTGTTCCTTGGGCCAACCGGTACCGGCAAGACCGAGCTTGCCAAGACGTTGGCTGAGTTCTTGTTTAATGACGAATCTAACATCGTCCGCTTTGATATGTCAGAATACATGGAGAAACACTCCGTCGCCAAATTGATCGGCGCGCCGCCCGGGTATGTCGGCTATGATCAAGGCGGAATGCTGACAGAGAAAGTCAGACGCAATCCGTTTTCCGTCGTCCTCTTTGATGAGGTCGAAAAAGCCGATCCGGATGTGTTCAACATCATGCTGCAGATCATGGATGACGGCAGACTCACAGACGGGCAGGGGAATACGATTGATTTCACCAATACGATCGTCATTCTGACTTCAAACTTCGGCGCGCACTACATTCTCGACTGCTATCGCGAAAACAAGCCGGTAGAGCGCGACGAAATGATGAACGTCTTGAAGACGAAATTCCGACCGGAGTTCCTCAATCGTCTGGAGTGGATCATTTTCCGGCCGTTGACGGAAGTCGGTATCGGTACGATTGTTGATATCCAGTTCAAGGTGATTAACGGCATTCTCAAGGATCAAAAGATGACAATCGTCTGTTCGACGGATGCCAAGAAAGCGCTGGCGGCCCGGGGCTACAATTTTGAGATGGGCGCCCGCCCGCTGCAACGCTTGATTGAGAAGGAAATCCTTAATCCACTTTCGATCGGCATTATCGACGGCCGTTTCCCCGAAGGGTCGAACGTCGAAGTGTCGATGAACAACGAAAATTTTGAAATCGTGAAAGTATAAATTCCAAGGAGGTAAAATGGCAGACGAATTTCGTATTGCTGCTCCCCACATTGGCACTACGGAGTACAAAGAGAAGAGCGATTCGATTCCGGTCGACTTGCTCCCGTCGAACAAAATGGTCTATCTGACCAAGCTGAATTCGCTCGAGGAGACCGAGCCGGAGATGACACGCTGCAAGAATCTGAAAGAAGTCTTCGCAACGTTCCGTCCGACGAGCGAAGTTACCGTCCAGAAACAGGACGGATCGGAAGAGTCGGTGGGATTGGAATTCAACGCGATGAAGGATTTCGGTTCGATGGAGATCATTCAGAAGAATGAATATCTGCAGTCGAAGTACAACGAAGTGGAAATCCTGCGCAATCTCAAGAACCTTCTGGACAAGCCGAACTCCAAGTTGAAAAAAGACCTATCGTCACCGGAGAAGAAGGCGGAGTTCCTGAGAGTTCTCAAATCGTACGTCGATCAACTGTAAACTGCTACGAGGAAGTCATGGCTGACGAAGAAAAAGATATACAAAAGGAATCGGTTCAAGCCGAAGCCAAGGTCAAAGAGAAAGCTGACCTAAAAGACATCCTCGGAGTCGGGTTTGCCGGCTACGAGTTTGTCAAAGACCACCTGTCTCATTTCAAGAGCCAAGATGGTCTGCATATTGAAGGTGTCAAGTTCCTTGACCCCAAGAACGAGTCATTTAACAAGTTCCTCACTTCAGAGGAATTTAAGGATCGGCGCAATCAGCTGAAGCAACGCTTGCAAATATGGGTGGATTTGCTTGGAGCAAACGAGGCAAATTCGGACGAATTCACCGACAAGTTGGAGAACATGATCAAAGAGGCGGATAAGAACCTGACGGAGAATATGTCCAATATCCACGAGGCAATTCGCCCGCTGGAAACCGCCTACCGAGGCATCGACCTGTTTTTCCAGAACGCCGCCGCGCGCCCGGACAGCGAAATCTACGCCTATTTCTCCAATGTCGGCATCAGTGATCTCACTGATCCCAACGATCGCGAGAAGTTCGAATATCTCAATCGGCAGATACACGACATCTACGGTTTGTATGACATCAAGAACAGCTACGCACTCTGCTGCATTCCGGGATATCTCGGGTCCGTGAAAGACATCGACACGGTCGCTCGCGATATGGGACTGCCCAACAAACTGCATGTGTTGACTGATTTCAAGCATTTTGACACATACGAAGACCTGGCGGATGAATTGGATGATCCGGCTTACGATGATCTGCGGGGCAACGACGAGTATAAGGCGTACATCTCGGTATTCGGCAACTATGTCAAAGCCGAGAAGCCGGAGAGCCGCTTCGACAAAGAGGCCATGTGGCTGCCGCCGTCACCGATGATGGCCGGATTGATTTACAAAAACGACAACGAGGTCGGTATCCAGGCGCCATCAGCCGGCAAAGCCAACGGCAAAATCGGAGGCGTATCGCGGACGCGGATCAAATTGTCGGAAGCCAAAAACACCAAGATCAACGAGAAGGGCATCAATTGCGTGCTGAACTGGCAGGGTGATGTCGGTGATGTCGTGGCTATGGGCGCCGACACGCTGAGTAAGGACCCCAAGTTCCGCAATTACACGATCAAGCGGACGTATGACTACATTTACAAGACGATGCGCAATTATCTGAACCAGCAGGTCTATAAGGGGTTTGATGACAAGTTGAAGAAGTCGATCGACGGTGATCTGAACAAGTTCCTGAGCCTGCTGCAACGAAACAAGGTCATTAACGGTTTCACCTGCAATGTGATCGCGACCAACGAAATGATTGAAAACCAGCAGATGTTGCTGGAAGTTGCGCTCAACACCAAGACGCCGATCAAGCAGTATGTTGTCAAGCTCGAAGCGCTGATTGATGAGTCGGGTCAGGCAGCGGTCAAATAATTCTGAACCGCGGTTGGTGTGTTTCGACAGTTGTGGGTGAAAGCGGTAGGAAAAGCCCGGAGACAGAGAACCAAAAACGGTAGACTTATATTAGGAGGAAGCCACCATGGCACAAGAAGTAGAACTCAAGATCGACGGCGAGAAGTTCGACAAGGTGCGCGGAGTCAGTTATGAGATCTTCACACCTCATGACACCACGGACGGCAAGCCGAGTTCGATTCCCTGCGGACTGAAGATCAAGATCAGCCGGGAGTCGGATGACAACGTCGGTATCGCGAGATGGGCGTTTGACTCTTCGCAGGTCAACCGCAAAGCGGGTGAGATCACATTCAAGGACCCGAACCTGAAGAAGGAACTGAAGGTCCTCAAGTGGCAGAACGGTTTCGTGACCCATTACGAAGAGCACGTACCGTCCACGTCGGCGATGCCGAACGAGCAGATGTACGAGTACTTTGAGATTTCCGCCGAACTGGTGGATGTCAACGGTGTCGAGTACAAGAAGGACTGGAAGGGCAAGTGAGCCCGACCGGGAACTGAGATTTTTGCGGGAAGGCGAGTAAACGCTCCCTTCCCGCTCTCTTAGCTGCCAAGACCGTGAGGAATAGATGACGAATCCTGAACCCGAACAAACTCGCAATCCGAATGACCACTTGGCGGTGCATTCGCGCTGCGTAGTGGCAACGACGCTTCTTATTGCCAACAACCAAGTGATCTGGCCACTGACGTCGTTTCGCCTTGAGCAGAGTACATTCAACCACCACCGCTTGGTTCTCAATTTCTCGCTTGATATTGAATCAATGGCCGCGGGCCAGGAGTTTGTCTCCACTTCGCAGTTCCAGGATACGATCGGCAAGATTGTCAGCTTAAAGATTACCCCCATGGATGAGTATGTCGATTCCGGCGAAGCGCTGGAGTTTATCGGCCTGATTACCAACATCGGTCTCGCTAATAGCGGCGGCGCAATGAACGTCGTAACGATCGAAGCCATGAGCCCGACAATCCTGCTGGATCAGGCTAAGATTTACCGTTTCTACGAAAACATGACCTTCACGGATGTAGTGCGATCAATTTTTGGTGCATACAGTGTAGATACCGGCGCTATCACAATTGGCGGGGAATTTACGAGAGATTTCTGGGCACAGTGGTCCGAAACAGATTGGGAATACATCGCGACGCGCTGGCGGACTTACCCCGGTTGGGTCTTTTATGACGGTAAAAAGCTTATCATAGAAGAAAAGAAAAGCAGGAATACGCACAAGCTAAGCTGGCAGAAGCATGTCGGGTCAGCCGATGTGCGCATGAATATGACCGGCTACAAATTTCGTAACCCGAGCTGGGACGAAGCCCAGAAGCAGCCGCTCAACCAAGATGTGTCCGTGCAAACGCAATTCTCCGGCGTAGCACAGAAAACATACGGGTCGTCCGCATCCAATATGAACCAGACATCATCGATTGCTTTGCCGATGCGGGGTGATACCAAGACAAGTGAACTGCAGCAGATCACCGGAGCATTACAGGCGGAGAAGATCGGCACGATGGTGCAATGCAAGCTGCAAACAAATGTGCCGTCACTCAAAGTTGGTGATACTCTGACGCTCGAAGGAATGGGTGATACCTATTCCGGCACTTACATTATTACCGCTATTGAACACAGGCTCGAAAGCAGCAGCTATCACAATTTTGTGACCGCGAGTCCCTTGGAGACCGCTTATCCGACCGCCCCAGTCGCGAGAAATGAACGACAGTCCGACCCGCTGATGGCGATCGTGACTGATAACAACGATCCGGATATGCGCGGACGGGTAAAAGTGAAGTTCCCTATGAAGAGCGCGAGCGGTGGCGATCTGGAAAGTCCGTGGCTGCGAACAACAAGCGGATACGCAGGCAATAATCGTGGCATTTACTTCATGCCTGAGGTTGACGACGAAGTGCTGGTCGGATTTGAAATGGGTGATTCCAACATGCCGGTTGTGCTCGGCTCGCTCTGGAATGGTATGGATAAACCACCCCAATCAGCGATCAATCCGGGCGGCGATGACGGTGAGTTGTCGAAGAATGACAACAAAGTGATTTACACGCGTACCGGCCATCAGATTGTCCTGAGCGACAAGGACGGCGCGGGCAAAATCAAAATCGTTGACCGCACTGGCAACAACACGATGATCATTGATTCCAAAGAGAACACAATTAGTATTACTGCCGATAAAGATTACAATCTCACCGTCAAGGGTAATGTCACGATGAAAGCCGACGGTGATTTCAAGCTTGAGGCGCAAAACGTGTCGATTGACGCCAAGATCTCCTGTAAGATCAAGGCGGGGAGCGGCGGCGGCGAGATAACCAGTAGCGGCATGATGAAACTGGATGCCTCGGCCAAGATGGATATAAGCGCTGCTATGATCGACATCAACGGGAAAGGACCGGTTAACGTCAAAGGCACGCCGATTTCGCTAAACTAGACTATGGCTGACGAAGCGCTTCGTGTACCGATAGAGATCAAAGACTGCCGTTTCCTTCGTAGCGACAGAGCGGACGAGTTTGCCCGATTTCTCGTAGAAACCGAGTTGGGCAGTTATCGCCCTGACCCGGAACTGGGCTGTCGTTCGCCATATTTCACGCCCGAGTATTCCAACGACTTGAAGACTGAAGTGCGCAATCACGTGTTGGAACAGTTTCGGCGCTACATGGGGGTCATGGTCAGTGTCACGATTTCCGACAAGGTTGAGCAAAACATCACCGCGACTTTCACCTGTCGCGTCTATGGAACCGCACGAAACGGGCAGCGTTTCGATCTCTCCTGGGAGATATAATCCTTGAATACTAAATGGACTGACCGCGAAGAGCGGGTATACAACGAGTTAGTTGATCGACTTCGTTTCTGGGGCTATCAGGTGCCGTCGGGCGAGAAGTCGCTTGACCCGGCTTTGCTGTTGATGCTCAAAGCATTTGCCTATCATGCCGTGCAAACCGAGGACAGACTGAAGCAGGCCTCGGAAACAGTGATCGACACGATGATAGCGGATTTCTTTATGACGGGATTGAAGCGACCGATTCCGGCGTTTACGATGTTATCCTGTTGCTGCTCCGACAAAGGGACTGTGGTTGAAACCGATATGGAGTTTCTCTGTCGACTCTCCGGGGCCAGAGAGCGTGACTATTCGTTCTTCCCGCTCTACAATCAGGAAGTGTACGACGTCAATGCTGATGTCGTCTTCTTTGTCTCCGGCGATTATTTCCGGGTGCTGAAGGCACTGCCGCCGGAAGCGGCCAAGTGGGAAGAGACACTGCAATCACCCCACTATCGCACGATGCAGCGCTCGTCGCCGCCGCCGTTGGGCGGTACCCTTTATATAGGAATCACCGCCGGTCTGCCTCTGGAGGAAGTCGGCGCCTTGCAGTTGTACACCGGTCCGGATGCGCCGACCGGCAAGATGCTCAACTGGGTGGACTGGCAAGTGGTAACGTCAGGAAAACGGCATCCGGCATTCAAACCGGGCAGCTATCATCACAAGCTGGAGATCTTTAAGCACCTTGATATCCGAGAACTGGAACTTGACGGTAGTTTTCAAAGTCGGCTCTACAGTTCCGATTTCTTGACTTCCGGCAAGTTACTCTGGCATTTTAAGCACTACCTGTCCCCGGCAAAAGGGTTCGCTCATGTTCCCGCCGAGATGTATGCCACTGCCGAGAAGTTGGTGTTGCCGCCGCAAATTGAGAACAAGTTCCCGCAGATCGATTTCAGCGGCATCAAGATACCGCGGCTATGGTTGCGGGTCGATTTGGCGCGCGACGAACGTGTCGGGGATCTGCGCAATTTCCGCTTCTTTGACACCAACACATTTCCGGTAATCAATCGCCGTAAAAATCACCGCAACAAGTACACCATGGGTCAACCGGCGCTGGAAGTCAGCCTTTTTGAGTATGCCGACACTGACTCCGCGAATCTGCCTGACAAACTATTTTCCATCGACCGTGTCTGGGATGCCAACGACAATGAGTATTCCAGCCACCTCGATCTGATGGCTTTCGCAAATCCCCGCAAATACATGGTCGTTGAGGAAGAGAATGACCTCAGGATCAAGTTCAACTTTGTGCCGACCGGCAAGGAAGCTCCCGACTTCGTGGTGGTCGGGTACTCTATGACGGAAGGGAGCGACGGCAATGGGATCGGCGCCGAAGTTGATTTCCAGTTGGTGAAACCCCATCCCCAGATCAAGGCCGTGCGCAACCTGATTACATCCTCGGGCGGATCGGACGCTCGATCGCTTCAAGAGATCAAGCATCTCACGGGGTTCTTTCTGCGCAATCACGGCGTGGCGCTTTCGGAAGGGGAGATTGAATATCTGGCGCGCAACTTTGATGGCCGCATCGAGGAAGCCAAGGCGGTGCGTGGTGTAAGCCGTAGCGCCGGCGGTTTGGTTCCGTCGGTACTTGTCGATGTGCGCCTCAAGCCGGATCTGAAAATCTCGGATGAGGAACGACAGTACCTGTTGCAGCGGCTAAGTGACTATCTTGACAGTTACACGCCCCTCAATCTGCACCTTGAAGCGCGACTGGCAGGATCATGAAAACGGAGTTTATTGCCGCCGACTACAGACTTAATGAGCGGATTCGTTTAACCGAGTTTTCGTTTCTGCTGGCGTCGCTGGGGATTCCCACTACCGAGTTTGCGTTTATCAGTCACGAAGCTCAAGGGGCATTTCATACCGACATCGAGGCCATACGCACGTTGACTGCGCGAACATCCAAGCGCGAGGATCGTGTCGTGGCCGTTCATTTGCCGTCATTCAAGAACCACTTCCCCGACACTTATTTTGTCGAACAAATGGAAGAGTCGGATCACCATCCGGGAGAGATGGAGAACAAATATCTGGAATTCTGGAGCGCTTTCGACACAATCACCTATCGTTTCTGGATCGCATTCCATGTTCTCAAACTTCGGCTGCTGTTTTGTATTGATGATCCGGACACCGAATTGCTCTATTGGGAGCATCTCGGCGGCGAATTACCGTCCTTGTCCAAAGAAGACAGACGTTTTCTGTTGCTGCTGCGGTTTTTCGCACCGTTCTTTCGGGGGCGACGCCTACTCTATGAAAGAGTGCTACCGGCGTTCTTGAAGAAAGAAGTGACCGTTGAAGAGAATATCTGGCACGAGGAAAACGTGCCCGAGCAGTTTCAGAATCGACTCGGAGAATCAAACAGTTTTCTGGGACGCGACCTCTATCCCGGAGCGACGTTTTGCGAGAATTTCTCGACGTTCCGGATCAATGTCAACGGTCTGGGCATTGATGACATCACCGAGTTCGCGCCCGAGGGAGCAAAGCGATCCGTGGTAGACAACCTGACCGTGCTCTTTGCGCCGGCGCATCTGCGAGCGGTCGTGCGCTACAATTTCAATTCGGGATTGGCGCCGTTTGCTCTCGGCGCTGAGAATCAGTCGGCTTATCTCGGTTTTTCGACGTTCTTGCGAGAAACCGCATAGAAGGATATATTGCACCACAAGTTCTGTATGGGTGAAACTGATGATGGACGATTTTAATGTTTGGGGAGTGAACTGGATTGATGGTATGCTGGTGACCAGCGTCCATCTCAACCAGCAGGAGGACTTTGCGCTCAATCTGAGTCGCTGGGTCGCATCGCATTTGGCCGGCGGTTACGGCATCGCAAAACCGGCCGGCATCCGCAACGAACCGCTGGAGATTCAACTAAGACATGAGGGCAATTTAGCTTATGTCACGGTGGTGCGCTGCGTGGCAATACTGCCGAACGGCACACCGGTTCAGATCAACGATCAATTCGGCGAATTCCGCGTGGTCGAACTGAAGATCGACCTGACCAAAGAGACACGCGAACGGCTACCGATTTATCTGTATGCCTCGCCTTCAGACAAGACGACATTCGGCCAACCGCTTTCGGGCGAGCAATTGAGTCGCCTGCCGTTTCAGGTGCCCCGCTTGATTCTGTCGGTGGGACCGTCCCAAACGTTAAGCGTTTCGTGCGGATTCCAGATCGCCGAATTACTACGAGCCGGCAACGACTTTGAAGTCAACTCCAACTTTGTGCCGGCGATTCTCTCCACGACCTGTGGGAAAGCGATCTCCAGTCGGATGGAACGTATGCGCAAGATCGTCGATGAAATTCAAAGAGTGGGATTGGCGGCCATTGCCGAAGTGCGCGCCAAAACCAAGAGCCGTCCGTCCGCGTCAGATGAGGAAAATAACCGGGGCATATTCCTGCAGACCGAGACGCTGCTTCATTACATCAACTACAACTACAACCAGCTTTTTGACGGGTTTGCCGGAGTCGGCAGCCGCGTTTTGATAAACTATTTCACCGGTCTCGTCGGCGGATTCCAGCAGGGATTCTTGATCTACCCCGAATTGCGTGAATATATTCGCAACGCGCAACTTACGACCGACAGCGGACCGACCGCCGGCGGCACGATTTTGCCGGAATTGCGCGACTATCAAACCCGTGAGTACGGTCTGGATCAGATGACGCAGTTCTTCGACGACTCCGAGAAGACACTGAAGTACATCGCAGCAATCCTGAGCTACTATGCTGCCGGTGAACCCGGACCCTTGAAAGACACGCTCGTTAGCGACGGTTTCCAGTTCCACTTACAGCGCCATGGAGCGGTCAAGTATTCATTCCGCAACAATCGGCATTATATTATTATTGACGGTGTTGACCCTCGCAGTACCGAGGATGTGATTTTGCGGCTTGACAAGAAGTTGCTATCGATTCAGCACGCCAACAATGTCATTATCTATCTCGGCGCCAATGAGGTTGATGATATCGCGGCTGCCTCTGTGGCGCGCAAACCGGTGGACGATATCATCAACCCGGATTATTGGCGGATTCAGCCAAACGAGTATTTCCCACTAAAATGCAGCCGGTTGGATCGATTGAACGTTATTATAGATGGTCAGGTAGACCGCGCAGCATTGGAAGCGGTCAAAATGAATCACGTGGCGATCTTCAGCAGATCGCGTTAGGAAAGCATGTCCGAAAAACTAAAAGCGCTGATCAATTCGGTATTTATACAGCTTAACCGCTACGAGAAACAGCAGCCCGACTTCTCAGCCGAAGTCTTTCTGCGCGAGTGCGAGTCATATTACGCCGAACTGGACCGACTTGATCTCTCGGGCGAAATCGGTAGTAAGGTGGATGAGCACCTCAAGCTACGCGTCAACACCGTTCCGCGTCAGGCGCAACCATTGACGCTGGTAGTCGCCAACCTGTTGCCACTCTATTTCTGGTATGTCAGACGCCCCCCCCAGCAATGTCAAAATGCTTTTCTGGCAGCCAAGAAACTACGCGGCACCGCCGATGACAGTCAATTTATCGAACAGACGGTAACGCCACTGATTTTCGGCCAGAAGATCAGGAGTTTTGGCAAGCATGAAAATACCTTGCGTTCGATGCTGCTGAATCGGTTCGCGCAGATCGCCGTCAACTTCCGGGAGGCCGATCAGGTTTCCGGATCGACTTCTCAAGTATTCCGAACTGATTCCTGGCAGAAGAAGATGCTTCACATCGCGGCGTGCACGCAGCAGGGACGCAAGGCCGAGATTCGCTCGTTTGCCCCTGAAGAAGAACTGCGTCACATGACGACACAGAGCGATTTTGCGGCGTGGTATCTGAGCGTCAATGAAGTGTACAAAGGCCAGAGCCGCTTCCTGCTGGCGATTGCGAAGTTTTTCGGTTCAATCGGCTCGGCAATCATGTCGGTGTTCAACCTGCGGTTCGTTTTTCACATCTTCCGCGATCGCTGGCCGGTGTATCTTGTTTATCTCGCGTTGACGTTACTTTTCTTCTACGCTGCCGTCAGCGTGCGCCCGTTCTGGGAGAAACAGCACCGTGCGGAAAAGACAAAACTGGAATCGACTCACGATATCAAGGAGTTGTACCGATGAGCCCGCTGGCATTAATCAAGAAGGCCTTCGGTATTTTCAAGAAAAAATCGGCGCTACCTCCGAAAGCCGCCGATGCACCGTTTGAGCATGATGACAATGTCGTGCTGGTGTTTGGCCACTCCAATGCCGGCAAAACGGTTTATTTCTCCGTGCTATATGAGTTGCTAAAAGGCAACGCGGATTTCAAGCTATCGCCTCTGGACAACGAAACTGCTGCCAATCTGATTGAAAACTACAATCTAATGCGCGGCAAGTTGCTACGGATCAGAGACGGCAGACAGGTGGAGATCGAAGGCGAGCGCAAATTCCCGACCATGACTTCGGAAACGCGGATCCTCAAATTCGGTCTTGATATGAGCGTCCGCAAGGGTGTCAAGTTCTATACCGTCGACTATAAGGGCGAAACACTTTCCATCGCCCAGCCAGGCGAATTACGCAAGCAGTTTTCCAAATTTTTCCCATTCGCGCGGGCGGCGTTGTTCTTCCTTGATGCCTCCGTGCTTGATACTGACGTGCTGTTGCGAGAGCAGATTGCGGCATTTCAAACGATTCTGCACGATCTCAGGGACTGTGTGCCCAAGCGGTTGCCGGTCGGAATCGTGATCACGAAGGCGGATTTCCTCGATGGCTTTTCGCCAGCCAATCCGGTCGATCTGGTACCGAGTGGTGCAGCCGTTTACAAAGGTCGGCGCAAAGATAGTTTTATCAGTGGTCTAACGAAGGTCAATCGCGGTCGCTTTGGTGAGGTCTGGACCAAGACAACTGAGCGCATAGCCCGCACGCTGGGGAATCTGGTTGATTCGGTCAGCGCCTACACTCTCGATTTCCAGGTTTTCTTTGTGTCGGCCACTGGCGGCATGGGCAAGACAACAACCGGTGCTGTGGAACCGCCCCGCGATATCTCGCCATCAGGTGTGGCCGATCCGCTGATGTGGGCATTTCGCCGGATCATGTTCAACAAACGCAAGGCGTTCTGGCGCTATCTGGTCAAGTGGGCATTCGCTCTTTGCCTCATCTGGGTCGCTGGCTTCAGTCTGATCAATCTCTATCATCAGCTTTCTCTGTACAAGGACCTCGAAAAAGCAGACGACTATACTTGGAAGAACTTGAGGCCAACTGAAGATGGTGTCAATCCATCATATTACGAGATGGCACGGAGCAACTATAAAAAGTACGATGATCGACTCATCATCAGTAACTTTCTGGGTGCGAAGCCACTCCGCGTCTTTGTGCAGGAGCGCTTCCGACTTATTGAAGACGCACAAAGGGCAGAAGAGGCGCGGGTGAAACAGGCCCAGACTGAGGCGGCGAAGAGTGGCAAGGTCGTGAAGCCGTCCCCTAAACCCACATACGCTGATGAACGAACAGCCGCTGCCGCCAAGGAGTTTGAGAGTCTTAAGAAGTCTCTGGAAGCCAAGCCGGCAGCCGATCGTCTGACGACCTTGGAAGACGGCGTCGCTAAACTGTGGGCGAAATTCCCCAAAGACAGTCTGGATACTAGTTTCGTGAAACAGGTCGATGCCGCACCGGAAGATTTCAAAAATCAGGTGACGGCGGCACAAACTCAGGTCTTTAAGATCACATTGAGCGTCGAGAACATACGCTTTCAGAGCAAGGTCCAGATTCAGATTGGCGATGACCCACCGGTTGACTTCAGCAACCGCCTGGGAGAGAGTCCTTCAGTAGAGAAGCAGGTTTCTGGCGTTGGCAACAATGTCGTGAAAGCCAGGTTCTATGATCTAAGCTCTTCGGCCGACCGTGATGCTCCACCATTGCTGGAGGAGATCGCGAATCCAATAGAAATGTTCTATCCCAAGTTGACTGATGGATACACCCTCGATTTTAGCAGGGATTATGGTATCGTCGTTAAGCTCAAGTCTGGCACACCACCGAAATTGCCGTAGAATGGTCGTCGGCTCGGGGTTGCGCTGGCGAGGTTACTATGAAAGTCGATCATCTGATATACGGTACCTTCCCCGACACGCCCGGTTCTCAGCATGTCATCTACAAATCCGATGGTATCACACCTCTGCTTCAGAACTGGTTGATCGCATTCTACGACCAGTTCGGCGATTGCAGGAATGAAAACTTCTCGAAGTCGCTGTCGGTCTGTTGGTACCGCGAACAACCGGGGGAAGAACGGGCGGTAATAACCCAAGTCAGCCATCACGGGAAGGATTTTTCCGGTCGCTGGGGAGCGTTGTTACGGCACTCGGCGATTCTGACCCCGGAGCAGTACGGGTCATTTGACTTCAATCCGGCCAAGATCGCAGATCACTTGGCCTCTTCCGGCACGGCAAAGCAGCTTACCAATTTCGGTGACCTGGATTTCGAACCCGCCTTGAGTGCTGCCGACGGAACTCTCACTGTTTCAGAGGGGGAGAATTTGTCTTTCGATGACTACAGAGCCAATTTGCTGGCGCTTTTGAAAGGTCAACGCTTGGTTCTGTATGCTGAGAGTAACACTGACTTCTCGAATCGCTATCTGGGGAATCTAGTGGGTTTACTTCCGCGTGGGTGCCGCCAAATACTGAATTGGGCGGAGTTTGTGTTTCGAACCTCGGACAATCTCGATTTGGCGCTGGTGTATTCCTCCAGACATGAAGCGCCTGCAGATGGCAGGCTTGTGTTTGCCACAGTAGGCGAGAATCATGTCAAGGGGCTGAGTCTTCCCGACGATTATGCAGAGGATTACCTGTTCAAATTATCCGCAGCGATTGCACAGAAGGACATCGCCGGCCTAACGTCGCTACTAACGGCCGATTTTTAGATAGCATGGGACTGTTGAAAAAGACTCGCTAATGCTGTCGCGCTGAGTGTCGCAGTTATGTTAGAGAAAGCAGGTCGCGACCCCATTGGAATCGGGGCGAACGGCTGAAGTCGCTCCTATAGTCACGTTAGCAGCCCGTGCGAAATGGCTGTAGGAGCGACTTCAGTCGCGACATTCAGAGTGACAGCAGTTTTTCAACAATCCCAGCATACAAACAAAGGGCTGTCAGGATTGACGCCTGATGGCCCTTTGCTCCTCAAGTTTCCGGTGCTGTCGGGACGGAGATTACCTCTGATAATAGACTGGTGTGTCGTCCGTGACCACAGGCTTGTAGACGTTCTTACCACCCTCCGGGGGTTCGATATCGCCACCTTTGATAAGCCAGCCGATCGGGAAGAGCACTATAGAGATAATGGTTTTGGGAGTGCTGCTCTTTCCCTTGAGTAACAAAGAACCTCTGAGCGGCACTTTGCTCTTGGCGTTGGAATGGGTCGAATCGATAGTCAGCTTGGCGTTGCCGGCGCCGCCGTACATACCGCCGTGGCTGCGCCCGGTGACAGTTGCGAATACCGCGTCACCCTTGTTGATCAGCTTTTCGCCGGAGCGAGCCACATTCTCCAGTACCTTGAGCTTGACGACAGCTCCCTTCTTAGCGGCTTTGATCGCCTCGAAATCCTCGGCGTCGACATACACGGCAATGGAGTCCCCCTTGTTTAGGAGCGACTCGCCTTTGGAAGGTGCTGCCTGCACAGTCACTCTTAGGAGTAGAAGCGCACCGAAAGTCGCTATTGCGAAATATCCTGCTTTGATTCTCATGGTTTAGTATGACCTCCTGTCTATTCACGACGTATATTACTCATTAGCCAAGCCAATTAATACACTTTGGCTGGGCGGAGTGAGTGTTTGTTAAGCTTTGCGACAGGCAGTGTCAATAAAAAAGTCGCTTGTGTCGCTATGTCAAAGTCGCTGTCGAGCCTGACGTGGCGGGTGGCTCAAATGAACAACTGCAGGCCAAGTTTGTGAAAATAAGCACAAACGCCATCAAAAAAGTCTCAAAATACTGTGGCGAGCGCAGGATGAATGGCTATATTTTGACAGTTGGTAAATCAAACAGGAGAGAAAAAAGTGCTCAAAAATGAAGAAGCTCTAGAATACCATTCTATGGGACGACGGGGCAAGATCGAGGTCGTACCGACCAAACCATGCGTTACTCAACGTGATCTGTCACTCGCCTACACACCTGGGGTTGCCGTCCCCTGTCTGGCGATAGAAAAGAATCCGGCTGATGCCTACTTATATACCGCCAAGGGCAATCTGGTAGCCGTCATCAGCAACGGCACAGCGGTGCTCGGACTCGGCAATATCGGTGCGCTTGCCGGCAAACCCGTTATGGAAGGCAAGGGAGTGCTCTTCAAGAGATTTGCCGACGTTGATGTTTTTGATATCGAAGTGGGGACCGAAAATCCCGACGAAATCATCAAGTTCTGTCAATTGATAGAGCCAACATTCGGCGGCATCAATCTGGAAGATATCAAGGCTCCCGAGTGCTTCTATATCGAGGAGACCCTCAAGAAGACGATGTCGATTCCGGTTTTCCACGACGATCAGCACGGCACAGCCATCATCTCCGCTGCTGCCTTGATGAATGCGCTGGAGCTAAACGGCAAGGACATTGCCAAAGTGAGAGTGGTCTTTTCGGGAGCTGGCGCCGCCGGCATTGCCTGCGCCAAGCTCTATCTCGCACTCGGTGTGAAACCTGAAAACGTCATGATGGCCGACAGTAAAGGCGTGCTGTATGAAGGGCGCGATCCCAAGTGGAATCCGTACAAACAGCTATTCGTCCGTAAAACCGACTGCAGGATTCTCGCGGATGCGCTGAAGGACGCGGACGTGTTTGTCGGCGTATCGGGCAAGGATTTGGTAACAAAGGACATGGTAAAATCCATGGCCAAGGACCCCGTTATTTTCGCCATGGCCAATCCCGATCCTGAAATCACGTATACCGACGCCAAAGACGCTCGCAAAGACGTCATCATGGCAACCGGCCGCTCGGACTATCCAAATCAGGTCAACAACGTACTCGGCTTCCCGTTCATCTTCCGTGGCGCTCTCGACGTGATGGCCAGTGCCATCACTGAAGAGATGAAGATCGCTGCCTCGATGGCCTTGTCAAAGCTCGCCAAAGAGGATGTTCCCGATGTGGTTGCACGCGCCTATGGTGTGTCGAGCTTCAAGTTCAGTCGCGAGTACATAATTCCGAAGCCGTTTGACCCGCGCGTGCTGATTTGGGAGGCGTCCGCCGTTGCGAAGGCCGCCATGGATTGTGGGGTGGCGCGCAACAAGGTCGACATCGAAGAATACAAGCGCCAACTTGAACACCGACTTGGCATGGGTCGCGAAATCCGCAGTATGATGATCGACCGCGCGAAGAAAGCACCCAAGCGGATCGTATTCAGCGAGGGTTACTCCACGCAGATCATGCGTGCGGCGCATATCATCGTCGAAGAGGGATTTGCCAGGCCGGTTCTGCTCGGTCGCGAGGAGGAAATCCGAAAGATTGCCAGCGAGAACGATATTGATCTTACCGGAGTCGAGATAATCCGACCGCGGATGAGCCCACACTACGAGAAGTATGTCAATGAGCTTATTCGCCTGCGTCACAAGAAGGGTGTGGCGATGGACGAGGCTAAGACGTTGATGCGCAACCCGAATTATTTCGGCACGATGATGGTGCACATGGGAGACGCCGACGCATTCCTTGCCGGTGTCACTCAGCACTATCCCGAGACGATCAGGCCGGCACTTGAAGTTATCGGCAAGCGCGATGATCTGTCGGTGGTCAGCGGCATGTTCGTACTCATGATCAAGAGCAAGCTTTACTTCTTCGGCGATACGACTGTCAACATTGATCCGACTGCCGAACAGCTCGTGGAGATCACCCTCTGCTGCGCCGAAACGGCCAAACGTTTTGGCGTCGAGCCGCGTGTCGCCTTGCTTTCCTTCTCGAACTTCGGTTCCGTCAAGCACCCATTGGTAGACAAGGTCCAGAGGGCGGTTGCCATCCTGCATCGCGACCATCCGGAACTGGTTGTTGATGGCGATATGCAGGCCGACACTGCAGTTGACCCGGACATGCTCAAGACCTACTACCCATTCAGCAAGTTGCAGGAGCAGGCAAATGTGCTGATCTTCCCGGAGTTGGCTTCGGGCAACATCGCTTACAAGCTGATAAACAAACTCGGCAACGCCGAGATCATTGGACCGATCCTCATGGGCATGAAAAAATCAGTCCATGTACTGCATCGCCAGAATGATGTCGAACAGGTTGTTACGATGGCGGCTCTTGCTACCGTCGAAGCCGGTGATAACGGCAGAAATTAGACTAATCGCCATTTGCATTCCATCGGGGTGGCCATTGCGGCCACCCCGTTGTTTTATTATTCTGCTCTTCGTGAAAGCAACCTGACGGTTTGCGACCAGGCAGATAATTGATATCAAGTGTCACCTAACCTTTCAATATCGATGTCGGAGGAGGATATGGCCAAGAAAACAGAGAAAAAACCGGAGTTACCGTTGTTGTTTTTCGCGGCCACTAAAGACCGCTGGCGGGATCTCGAGAAGCTTTTTGGCGAGCGCGGCGCGTGTGCGGGATGCTGGTGCATGGTCTGGCGGCGGCCTCGCAAAGAGTACGAAGCCGGCAAAGGAGCCGGAAATAAGCGCGCCCTCAAGAAGTTAGTGACCTCCGGTGAAGTACCGGGTATTCTCGCCTACGACGGCGACAAACTGATCGGCTGGTGTTCGGTCGCGCCGCGAGAGACATTTGAGTACCTCCAGAAATCGCGTTCCCTTGCACCCGTTGACAACCAGCACGTTTGGTCCGTGACCTGCCTTTTTATCGACAAACAGTATCGCAAACAAGGCGTCGCAGTCGCCATGCTCAAGGCCGCGTGTGATTACGTTCGCTCGCAGGGGGGCAAGATTGTCGAAGGCTATCCGTCGATCACCGCAAAAAAGCTTCCCGATCCCTGGGTTTGGACGGGCGTGTTGCCCGCCTACCTAAGCGCAGGCTACAAAGAAGTCAAACGCCCATCGGCAAGCCGGGCGATTGTGCGGAAAGAACTGTAGGTCGAGATTTTTCGTAGATCAAAAAACGAGATTCGCGGAGGAGTCTCCAGCAGAAAAACAGCTTCAAAGGACGGGCTCGTCACGCTATATTGTCCCGTATGAAAGCACCCGCTGCACGCCGCGAGACGTTGGTTCTGGTCGCCGGAATCGTTTGGTCGCTGGTCGGACTCACACTTGTTTCTGTTGCGGTCGCCTGGCTGTTCAGTTCGCCACGTTGTGCTGTGATTCTGGTTTTGGGTGGCGCTGTCGCCGGATACGTTATTTATCGGTTCGGTTTTTCGCACTTGGCGCGCCAAAATCTCGTTCGCATTTATGCCCAGGCGCCACAGAAAGACCGGGTGTGCGTCTTCGCCTTCCAAAACATCCGCAGCTACTTTTTGATTGTCATCATGATGAGCTTGGGCTATGGGCTCAGACATTCTGGCATCCCGAAAACCTATTTGGCGACGATCTACATCGCCACAGGACTCGCCTTAACGCTTTCGAGTCTGTTGTACTACAACCGATTGCGAGTCGTGAGTTGATACTCGGCAGCGGCCGGGCAAAACCATCCTAAATTCCTCCTCAGCGCCATCTAAACCTGCCGAATAGTGATTGCGCCGCCAGAGATGCGTATCTATATTTCAAGGTTGCCTTAGAATTGGAGTTGACTGTGACGGCTGGATATATACGGATTAAAGGGGCACGCGAACACAACCTGAAGAATATCGATCTCAACATTCCGCGCGCTCGGCTGGTGGTGATTACCGGTTTGTCCGGTTCGGGAAAATCGTCCCTGGCGTTTGACACGATTTACGCGGAAGGACAACGTCGATACGTCGAATCGCTTTCAGCATACGCGCGGCAGTTTTTGGGTTTGATGGAAAAGCCCGATGTTGATTTTATCGACGGGCTTTCGCCGGCGATTTCGATCGAGCAGCGCTCCGCCAGCAAGAACCCCCGCTCGACAGTCGGCACCGTTACCGAAATCTACGACTATTTGCGTTTACTCTTCGCTCGAACCGGCGAACCACACTGTCATCGGTGCGGAGCCCCGATCGCGCAGCAGACGGTCTCGCAGATTGTCGATGCCGTGATGGCCTATCCTGAAAATGCCCGGATTCACGTGTTGGCACCATTAGTGCGTGGCCGCAAAGGGGAACATCGCGAAGTACTCGAAGAAGCCAAGAAGAAGGGCTTTGTACGGGTGCGTATCGACGGCGAAGCGCAGGATCTGGAAGCGGATATCAAGCTGGACAAGAATAAGAAACACACGATCGAAATCGTGATCGATCGTTTGGTTGTCAAACCGACGGTCATCACCCGTTTGGCGGATTCGATCGAGACGGCGATCAAGCTGTCAACCGGTATGGTCGGGATCGTGCAAGGCAACGAACCGGCGCGGGCGTTTTCGACCGAGTATGCCTGTCCAAACTGCGACATTTCGTTTGAAGAGCTTTCCCCACGGATGTTCTCGTTTAACTCACCGTTTGGCGCCTGCACCGGTTGTCTCGGTCTCGGGCACAAGATGGAAATCGATCCTGACCGCATCGTGCCAAATCCGGACTTGTCCATAAACGACGGCGCTATTCATCCATGGCGTTCCGATATGGCGAACTGGTACCGCACCATGCTGCGGGCGGTAGCCGATCACTACGGTTTCAAGTTTACAACGCCGTTCTATCAACTCACGAAAGAACAACAGGACGCGATCTTGCATGGGACGGACTCCGAGTTGGTTTTTAAGTACGAATCGCGCGAGGGTAGGCATACGGGGCAGTTCAAGAGCAAGTTCGAAGGCGTGATCCCGCATCTGGAGCGACGCTACAAGCAGACCGAATCGGCTGGTGTTCGCAGTTGGATCGAGCAGTACATGTCCATGTCCCCCTGCCAAATCTGCAAGGGGTCACGACTCAAACGTGAGGCGCTATCAGTCTTTGTCGGCGGTCAGTCGATCGCCGGTATCACTGCGATGTCGGTCAAGGAGGCGCAAAAGTTTTTTCAGAAGCTCGAACTTAAGGACAAACAGGCGACGATCGCCAAACAGATACTCAAGGAGGTCCGAGAGCGGCTCGGATTTCTGGTCAATGTCGGACTTGACTACCTGACACTTAACCGCGTAGCGTCGACACTCTCGGGCGGCGAAGCCCAACGTATTCGATTGGCCACACAGATCGGCTCGCGATTGGTTGGTGTTTTGTACATTCTCGATGAACCATCAATCGGACTTCATCAGCGCGACAACGGTCGATTGCTTAATACGCTAATTGAACTGCGCGATCTGGGGAATACGGTGTTGGTCGTCGAGCACGATCGCGAGACAATCCTGCGTGCCGATTATGTCGTCGATCTCGGTCCCGGCGCCGGTATCCATGGCGGCAAAGTCGTCGCGGCAGGAACGCCGACAGCGATCATGCGCAATCCCAAATCACTCACCGGCCAATATCTCTCCCGTAAGAAAAGTATCCTCATTCCTAAACGGAGGCGTGACGGCAACGGGAAAGTGTTTTCGATGCGGGGCGCCAGTGGCAATAACCTTAAGAAGATCGACGTTGATATTCCCATCGGCGTGTTTACCTGCGTCACCGGTGTGTCCGGCTCGGGCAAGTCAACGCTGATCAACGAAACCCTTTACCGCCTGCTCTCCAAACACTTCTGGGATTCGCGTCAGGAGGCGCTGCCGTACGACAAGGTGATGGGGTTGGAGCATCTCGATAAGGTAATCGACATCGACCAATCGCCGATTGGCCGTACGCCGCGCTCAAATCCGGCGACTTATACCGGCA
>CAIVAP010000223.1 GCA_903903945.1 uncultured bacterium
GCGAGGAAGTTGTTGAGTTCGTGTCCGATTGACGCCGCCATTTCTCCCTTGGCAATCAGCTTTTCGGAGATCGTTACATAGTTTTCCAGAATCGTCTTTTCGGTGATATCCTCAATGACGATGATAACACCCCGACCGTTTTGATCGACCTCCTCCATTGGCGAGAACTTCACCGACAAAACTCGCTCTTCTTCGCCGACCGCGATGTAACACCGCGAAATTGACTCGGCCACTCCGGAGGCAAGGACACTCTGGCAACTCTGCTGCCAACGATTATGGGTGTTGCCCGTCAGCAGTGCATCCAGTGAAGTGTTAGGGAAGTGACTGAGGTGGAAAATCCTTTCGGCGGCGGAATTCATCACGGCAATATTCAGTGCGTTGTTTAACACGACCAGACCAACCGGAGTGTTGGACACAATGTCTTCATTAAACCGTTTCAGGCGAAGTATTCTTTCGTAAAGTCGCGAATTATTGATGGCAATTGCCGCTTGCGTGGCAAAGAGTTCAAAGAGATAGAGATCGCTTTCGAGGAACAATCGCGCTTCGCTCGAGTTGTCCAGATAGATGACGCCGATGGTTTTGTCCTGAATCTTAAGAGGCACGCACATGATCGATCGCAGGTTCAACTCCGCGATCGACTTTTGCCTGGAATAACGTTCGTCATTTTGCGCGTCCGAGGTATAGACCGATTCGCCCGTCAGCGCAACTTTGTTGGCCACGGAACCGGAGAATTTGAAATCCTCCTGCATCACTTCCTCTTTGCAGAGATTGTAGACCGTGCGAAATTGGAGCTGGTTATTATCATCCAGAAGCATCAGGAAGCCGCGCTCGGCCTTCATCAACTCGATGGCGCGCTTCATCACTACCTGCAGGATGTCATCTGTCACCAGCGAACTGTTGACCAGCGCGGAGATTTCCAGTAAGGTCTTATAGTTGCTGATTTCCCCATCGGTTGATTTGTCGCTGGAGAGATGCGGTCGCGCCTTGGTGATGGTGTTTACTGAGCGCTCCATGCGAGAAAGCAGATCCTCGGCGTTCGTCTCGATACTCGTATTCACGGTCTCCCTGTCGACCGGCAATATGAACTTGTCGGTTTTTTCTAAACTCTTGCTGTCTCTTGACTGAAAAGGCATAACGCTATCCTCTACGGACAAAGATACTTCCGCCATCCAAACCTTCCTTAGATGATATCGGCTGCCCAGACAATTAGTTAATCGACGTGGGGAACTTAATGGCGCCTTCGATTTGTCCGGGATAGAAAGATAGCGAGCTTTTCAAATAGGAACGGTTTCGAAAGCCGGTCGAGTTGAGCGCTATGTTGACAAGCTTTCCGGGCAACGATTGGTGACGGTCTTTCGGGCTTACCGGCCTGTAACGTTGCCCACTAAACAGCCAGTCCTTGAGATCAGTAAGTTTGTCGGGGGTGAGATATTGCAGTTCAACAGAGCACGCGATATAACTCTCTCGGCTGTAATCATTTGGTTCGAGTTGGAACGGGAAGACCATCCTGATTTCCAGTTCTGACAAAAGCGAGTCAAGCTGCGAGAATTCGAGGTCAAAATCACTGCCACTGGCTCCAAGGCCGGATGCTGTGAATTTCTCCGCCCACCGGTCATAAGTCACTTCAGCATAACCAACCGATTCCAGTCGTAATCGGTCAAACCAGAGTCTGCGTTTTTGCCACAACTCCAGACGGCAAATGATGCTGAGTGTTTCGCCGTTCACTATTGAAGCTGAATCTTCGGCAGAAACGAAAGTCCCTAAGGGCACCATCACTGTTAGAGTGTCGCCCGTTACCAATGCCGGCAACGCGACCATTTCCTTATCAGCCGCCAAAAGCAGCGGCTGACAAAGCAGGAAAATCAGGAC
This sequence comes from uncultured bacterium, assembly GCA_903903945.1. Taxonomy (GTDB): domain Bacteria; phylum Zixibacteria; class MSB-5A5; order CAIYYT01; family CAIYYT01; genus CAIYYT01. Next base: position 1,870 of record CAIVAP010000223.1, read on the forward strand.
GAAGATGCGGTGAGGTTTTGTCACATCAGAAACTACTGCCTATCAAAGCGCTCAGTTGCAGTTTATCCGTATCGCCGGCGATCTGTCGGGTCAACTCCAATCGGAGCCAATCGTCAAATCGCACTCCGATTCCGACATCGCCACGCCATTCACCTTTCGAGAGAAAATCGCTCTCCCAGCCGGTCTTGCCGATGTCGAAGAGGATTGCCAGCCCGACACTTGTTCTTGGAAAATCAACAACGTATTCGCAGTTGGCCATTGCCATCCGTGATCCATAAAACTGCTTGATGTCGTATCCGCGCAGCGTGCGGATGCCACCGAGATAGAACCAGCGATGCAGCGGCAAATTGCCATTCGCGCCGCCGTACATCAGCCGGACATTAAAATTCTGCATGTAGGTCAGTGGCTGATAGCGTCGAAGTTCGACGATGAAACGGTCAAAAGCGAAGTCAGAGCCGAGGCGACTGGATGAATGTTCATATTGCACACCCCCGACCCAGCCGGCTCGTGCCAACTCGCCGCGTTCGTCTTCAACGGTGTTGAATACATACGATGCCTTCACTACGGCCTCGCTTTTGTCGTAATCGCTCACGGCGTTCCGGCGCGGCGCATCGACTGAGGAAAAATTCTCCCGGAAGCGCTTGTCGCCACCAAACAGCGACCAGAGTCCCGTATGCGCCGGCAACCAGGACAACGACTCGTAGGAATACTCAGCGCGGAAGGTGTGCGCAAATCCGAGATGTTGCTCGACATAGATGTTGCCGCCTTCGGCTCCGTAGTAGTCGCGGAAATCCTCCTTGGCCAGCACTGCGTAGAAGCTGTTCTCGCTGCTGTCGCTGATCCAGTTATCTTCTGTCTTCGTGAGACGGTAAACCGAACCACCGAGTTTGGTCTGGTTGTAATCGAATAATTTCTGCTCGATTCCCAACTGGTAGACCGACCGGTTGGAGGCAAACCCGTACCCGTATTTGAAATAGAACTTCGGCATGAATTTTTCTTCAGACTGGAAGGTAATCTCGGGCATGATTAGAAGGCCATTCACGCGGTTGTAGTCGACCCCCACGCCAAGCTGCACCGCCGATTTATCGTCTTGAGATTTTCGGTGGTATCGAGCCTTGACCTGATGCCAGGCATCGGTCGACTGGTACGTGCCATTTACCCGTGCCAGGCGGTGCTTCTGGACGGAACCACCGATAGCCAGTACATCTCGCTGACAAACGGCGCTGGACATCAATCTTACATCGCCAAACAAAGATACAACGTTGCCGTTGACCTCACCCTCAACCACCAACTCGTTCCCAATACAAAGAGCGTTGCCACGGACAAAATCACCCGGCGGAATCGTCAGACGTTGGAAGGATGCAAATCGATTTCTTTCAGTGCCACGTCTGGAGCGCGTGCTCCCATCCCGTTTTGTCAAAGTCACCTCGCAGAAGCTGCGGGCCGATGTGACCTCTGAGGGCATCATTTCTGCGAGACTGACTACCTGGTTTCCCACGAAAAGCGAATCCTCCGAGATCAGCACCCGATCGCGCAACAGAATCTGATGTCCGGTCTTGCGGACCTCGCCAAACTGGAACTCAATCTTGCTTGAGTCCCGATCTGTCGTGACAACGATCGTTCCGCTGTTGCGGCTGAAATTGATCTCAACTATAGTTCCAGTTGAATCCTGTGCCATTGCCGGCGCCATCAGCGCCAGGCCAATCAGAAGGCAGATGATATATTTCATGAAACACGTCTCCTTACAGGTTTTGGCTCACAGCGGGGCAATCAGCGTGCCAAGTCACAAGAGCCAAGCGGCCGTATTATCAGCACTTGGCTTGCAAGAGGCAAATGCTTATTTGCAGCCTTAGACTCCGTGTTTTTTCTACGCGATTTTACGTCGAAGGATCTGTTGCCCGTGTTGAATCTACACGAGATCGTATGATTTCAGTTTCTTGGAGAGATTACCCCGGTCGATGCCCAAACTTCGCGCCAGTTCACTGATATTCCCGCCGTGTTTCTCAAGTTCCGCCTTGAGAAACGACCGCTCGAAATTCTCGACCGCCGCCATTAGCTTGTTCGTAGTTTCAACATCGCCGGCCAAGTCCGCCTGGACAACGCCGCAAAGACGCTTCACTTCCTCCAGGTCGATCTTTGTTGACCTGCTCATGATATAGCACCGCTCGACCACATTGCGAAGCTCGCGGATATTGCCGCGCCACTCCAGACCGGACAGGTACCCCACGGCGTCGGCGGTAAGATCTTTCACACCCAGCCCGGTTGTATGTGAAAGCCGCTTCAGAAAGTGCGCAAGCAACAACGGTATGTCCTCACGCCGCTCACGCAGCGCCGGTACTTCGATTGGCACAATATTGAGGCGGTAGAATAGGTCGGCGCGAAACTTGCCGTCGGCGACGAGTTGCTTAAGATCTCGATTCGTCGCCGTGATGACCCGCACATCAACTGTCTCGCTGGTGTCCGATCCCAATGGCTCGATCTCACCGTTTTCGATCACGCGCAGCAGTTTTGCTTGAATGGCAGGGGATAGGTCACCGATTTCATCGAGAAAGATGGTGCCACCGTCCGCCGCCTTGAACTTGCCATCGCGGTTGCGGTCGGCGCCGGTAAAAGCCCCTCTGCGAAATCCGAACAGTTCCGACTCTGCCAACTCATGTGGTAGTGCGGCGCAATTGAGTCTGATCAACGGCTGCTGTTTGCGGTTCGAATGAAGCCATATTTGCTGCGCGATTAACTCTTTACCGGTACCGTTTTCGCCGGTAATCAGCACGGTCGAGTCCGTCGTTGCTACGGTGATCAGTTGCGCAATCATATCGCGAAGCAACCTCGATTCACCGATAATCTGATAGCGTTCGTCTTCACGCTCGACCGCCACCGTTCTCTTTAAGGCGATTGTCGCGAACAGGTTTCTTAGTGTCAACAAGAGCCGCGCCGGATCGATAGGTTTCTCAAGGAAATCATAGGCTCCCGACCTGGTCGCCAGCACCGCCCGTTGAATCGTCGCTTCGCCGGTAATCATCACGACTTCAATCTCCGGAAACTCAGTCCGGATTTTCGGAAGTACGCTCAGACCATCCTCGTCGGGTAACGCGATGTCCAGCATCAGCACGGCAACGGTGTTTGTCGCCACTGCCTGGCGAAATCCGCTGACAGTTCCGAATGATTTGACCTGATACCCTTCATCTCCAAGCAGAGATGCCAACGACCTGCAGACAGACACATCGTCATCGACTATGAATATTCGATTCTTCATTGATCCTTCATCATCACAACACGGGCAAAGAATCCCGGCTGTAGGTTGCCATAGCTGAATGTCCACCCGTGCGCTTCGCACACTTTTTTCACAATCGCCAATCCCAACCCGGTGCCGGCCTTTTTAGTTGTTAGGTAGGGCTGCGTCAGATCGAGTTTTTCATCGGCGCCGATGCCGTCGTCGAGCACTTCCAGCCAGAAGGTGTCAGGCTGTTCGATTGCCTTGATCGTGATAATGCCTGTTTCGGGTGTTGCTTCAATCGCGTTTTTGAGCAGATTCGAAACAACGCGTTTGAGAAGATCATGATCGGCGGACACCTTAAGCGTTGGTGGTTCGATCAGTGCCGTGATTGTTCGCCGTTCGGCGGACCCTGAATGCAGCGCCACGACCTGATTGATCAGCGCGCCCAGATCAATTTCGACGCGGGCAAGTTTGGCGGGATGCGCAAAGATCGCAAATTGCTTCGCCAGGTCGGAAATTGCTTCAATCTCCGCCGACAGCGCATCAACTGCGCCGGCAAGCTGTGGATCGGCGGTCTGGTCAGTCAGGAATTTTTGTCTAATCTGAAAAAGCGCAACATTGACGGGCGTAAGTAAGTTCTTGATTTCGTGTGCCACCGTGCGAGCATTTTCACGCCAGATCAGTTCCTTTTCCGCTCGAATCAGATTCTGCGTGGCGGTCTCTAGAGATTCGGTCATGGCATTAAAATGACCGGTCAGGGCGCCGATCTCGTCGCTGCCTGCAATCGGGATCCGGTACTGCAAGTCGCCGCGACTAACCTGCCGCGTGGCGTCCACCAGGCGCTCGAGTGGTGACGAAAAGCTGTAGGATAGCGACTGTGCGGTCAGCAGGGAGACTATCAGCGACACAAAAATCAGCGCAATCGCGATCTTCAGCAGCAGGTTCTTGCCTCCGGGGAGCAGGTTCTTGGAGAGACTGAGATAATGCGACCGTCCATCCATCACCTGATTGGCTTGTGCGAAAATCTCATCCGGCAGGAATCTGCCGACAGTAATACGGGAGTGGTCCCGCTGGGATGTTGCCCACACCAGCAATCGGTTGCCTATCGGCGCCCGGCCGCAGGAATCCGGTGCGCCTGACCGTTCGACAGCAGTAATCAGGCTCTGTACGTCCGGGACTATCCTACCGTATTCTTCCAGACCGTTAGCTTTCGATATGTGGATGAAAGCCAGTGTCGAATCAACCATCACCAATTTCTTCCGCAACAGCTCATCAGCGTCCAACAGGTAGCGATTCTCCACTAACAGCCGCAGCTGTTCATTGGCCACGAGACTGACTACCAGACTGTCAGCGGCATCCAGAGTTTGCGATACTCCGCGCGCGGCCAGCAGGTCGGCGCCCTCGGTGGCGAGACGATAGGAGAAAATCAATAGCGCCGTCGTCGGCAGAAACGCCAACACCAGGAACCAAAAGAACAGTCTCTGTTTGAAGCTCACAACTATCTCAATAACTCGGGATAATTTTTGCGAAGATCCTCAATCGCCTGTCGATGCGCCAAGAACGCGATATTCGCTGGAATTTCTTCGATTCCGAAAAAACCGACTTCGGCAGCGTCGTCCCCTGCGGTCGCGACACCACCGGCAACCCGACCGAAATAGAGAATCAACACGGCATTGGTGCGCGGGTCATCGGTACCAGAGTACACGTTGAAAATCTTGTCGACGATAATATCCAATCCGGTTTCTTCCTTCAATTCGCGTTCGGCGCAATGCTGTGGCGATTCGTCCCACTCCATAAATCCCGCCGGAATACACCAATCACCCTGGTAGGGATCAGCGGCGCGCCTTACCAATAGCAACTTCCCATCAACGATAACCACTGCTCCTGCCGCCGGAGCCGGATTATGAAAATCGACGAAATCGCACGCCGGGCAAACCATCCGCTGCTTGTGATCGTGCTCCAGAAGCTTTAATGGCGTCGTACAGAGCGGGCAATTTCTGAAACTGGAAATCGGGTCTTTTGCGCGCATACTATTCTACCGAATCAGAAATCATGTGACCTTCCGCGCGTCGCCAGGAACCTTGAGGTTGTCCCACAAGTTGGATTTCGTGGGATGTGCGAGGAGGAAGTTGATTTTCCCCCTTAGCAAAGGGGGACCAAGGGGGTTGTAATCGCATATCCACCAAGTGGAAAGACAACCCCCTAAATCCCCCTTTAGTAAGGGGGAACAATCTATCCTCGTTTTGATGTCCCTGCTACCATACTTATGGGACAGTCTCGCCTTTCCTGACGGCGCAATATACGTAGCATTTATTCGATGCACTATACTATGTCACTTTCAAAACTACCAGAGTCATATCATCCTGCAAGCTGGCCGAGCCGACGAACCTTTTTACATCTTCGATAATCTTCCGTTCAATTTCACGCGGCGTCAGGTGGCGATGACTGGTTATAAGTTCCAGGATGCGTTCCTCGCCGTATTGTTCATCCTTTTCGTTCGCCGCCTCGTTGAGCCCATCAGTATAGAATAGCATTACGTCATTCTTGCGCAATTGCACTTCACCCTGGTCGTAACGAAGGTTTGGAAACGCACCCAGCACAGTTCCGCCTTGATCCAGTCGTTGCTGTTTCGAACCATCGGATACGACAATTGGATAATTGTGTCCGGCGTTGGAATACTTCAACATTTTGTTGTGCGGATCAAATTCGGCGAAGAAGAGCGTGGCGAATTTCTCCGAATCGGAAGACTGCTGAATCAAGTTATTGACGTTGCAGAGCACCTGTCCCAGGGGAATCTCATGCC
>CAIVAP010000224.1 GCA_903903945.1 uncultured bacterium
CTCCCAGCTTCGGATCTTGAAGTATTCGGGACTGACACCGTAGACGCTTGTAAACCAATTGCCGGCGCCACCGATGATTTGTCCTCCCGAGCGGACTACGGGAGAGACGCCATCCACCAACGTCGCTTCACGCTTCAACGCTTCGATGTCGTCAAAAGTAAATTGCTTGTAACTGCCACCCCCCTGCCGAACTCCACCAGTATTAGAACTGCCGGGGATTACGAGCAGCAAGTTTGTCCCTAGGGACGTGATGTTGGCCTCGATCTGTGCTTGCGATCCCTCACCGATGGCCACCATCACAATCACGGCGCCAACACCGATGATGATGCCGAGCGAAGTCAGCAAACTCCGCATCCGATTTCGGAGAATGCTCCGCGAGGAGGCGCGCAATAATCGAGTTATCGAAATCATCAGTCAAGCTCCTCTCGTTGTCCGAGTGCTGCAAGGTCCTTGGCGGCGTCATGCCGACCTGTCACGGCAACATCACGCACGATGCGTCCGTCGCGCAGTCCCACGATTCGCTTGGCATAGTTGGCAACATCTGACTCATGTGTAACCAGAATGACGGTGACGCCTTCAGAATTGAGCTCTTGAAAAACCGACATGATCTCGATAGAAGTGCGACTATCAAGATTGCCGGTTGGCTCGTCAGCCAGCAGAATCGCGGGTTGATTGACGAGCGCGCGCGCGATGGCGACGCGCTGCTGTTGACCACCGGACAACTGATTGGGCGTATGTTCAAGTCGATCCGCGAGTCCGACGCGATTCAATGCTTCAACCGCCGCTTGCCGGTGGTTTTTCATATGATTTTGGCGGTCGTAGAACAACGGTAGCTCGACATTCTCCAGCGCCGTCGTGCGGGACAGGAGATTAAACCCCTGAAACACAAATCCGATCTTGCGATTCCTGATCATCGCTCGCTGGTTCTTACTCAGACTCTCCACACGCTCACCGTCGAGAACGTATTCTCCGGAAGTTGGGGTGTCGAGACATCCGATAAGATTCATGAGCGTCGATTTACCTGAACCGGACGATCCCATGATTGCCACCAGATCACCGGACTCGATAGTCAAGTCTATACCGCGCAAGGCATGAACAGATATGTCTCCAACCTCAAAGGTTCGAGTCAGTCCGTGTGTTTCGATTACGGCGGTCAAAGTAGACGTCCTTTGATCACACGCTGCAATCCCATCCACATCATGCTAAAACCCGCGCATTCGTGGTCCGGTGAACCCACCCACCGGGCCGGCGGGAGTTACTGTCTTCGTTGATGACGGTTCAGTCACTCCGACAATGATTTTCATGCCTTCTGTCAGGACTCTGGACCCGACCACCTCAGTGTTTGTCTTATCAGTCATTCCGGTTCGTATCGGCGCGGCACTTAATTGCCCCAGTGAATCCAGATACCAAACCGTCGTCATGCTTCGCGGCGAACCGCCATTGCGTCCCTGTGAATCAGGTGCCATACCCTGTCTCATCCCCGAGGGTCCTCTACCCATTCCCCTTGCTGAGTCCGGAACACTTCCCATCTGCTTTTGTCTTCGTTCCCGAAATGCCGCCACTTCTTTTTCGGACGGCTGAAAACGCATGGCTTTGCTCGGAATCAGCAGGACACCAGAGTGTTTTTCGGTGGTGAACGTGATAGTCGCGGTCATGCCCGGAAGGAGAAGCCCTTCTTCGTTTTTGGCCTGAACGACCACTGTGTAGGTGACAACATTGGAAACCGTTCTTGGTTGCAGACGCAGTTGACTCACCACGCCTGTGAATTCCTTGTTCATATAGGCAGCCACTTCAAATAGAACCGCCTGCCCCATTTTGATCTGGCCGATATCGCTTTCGTCCACATCAGCCAAGATTTCCATACTGGATAGATCCTCGGCGATACTGAACAGTGTTGGTGTCGACAGACTGGCCGCAACCGTTTGCCCACCTTCTACATTCTTGTTGATTACGACGCCGCTGATGGGTGAACGAATCACGGCGTACTGGAGATTGCGATGAGCCCGATCCAAACCCACCTGCGCCGATTTTAGAGAAGCCTGCTGCATCTTAAGAGCCACCTGATAAGGCAGGAACTCCGCATCTGAGACCAAGCTGCTGTCAAAGAGTCGCTTGGATCGGTCATACTCTACTTGAGCCTGCAACAACTGCGCCTGCACGCGCTCAAGACTAGCCTCGGCGTCGAGCACCGAGGCGCGCAGGAGCGTAGTATCCAAAACCGCCAGCACTTGCCCCTCTTTGACGCGATCGTTGTAATCGACATAGACAGAATCAATCGTACCAGAGACCTGCGTACCAATTTCTACCGAAGTAATCGGGGCAAGCGTGCCGGTTGCTGACACCGTGTTCTCGATGTCGCCGCGCGAGACCGTGGCTAATTCATAACCGGAACTGGTAGCAGCGAAGGACTTGTGGAAGACTAGGTAGGCCGCGACGGCGACGAGGATGAGAAGTCCCCCGTATATCGTGATTCGTTTAAGCATCTTATCCTCTCCCGAAAGAAAAACTCCTGGTTAAGTTTGTAACGCATCCCTATCGCATCATCCTCCACCTATCCTCGCAATATGTGACACGGTTCTTACGCTGAAACTTGCGGCAGTGTCCGCGCCTCCTGAAAAGGATGCCCTCAAGGATACTTGGCATTCCCTTGCAGTGTTTGATCTTACGCAGTATCAGCCCGGAATGTTCCACCGAGGAAAGATCGAAATTGCGGTCATTTCCGCAATATCCTGGGGTTATAGAGAATAGAATTGCTAACAATTCTGAGTAGTCAAGCCAACAGTCAGGAGCACAGAGTTGCTGCCTACGTCGATAAACCGATCCGTCGCCAGGCTGTGCGAAGAGCGAACTGCGCCGGCTTGGGATAGATCGGAACGATGGTTGAGATCCCCGCCGAAAGATGGCGGCGGTATTATCAGACCTCAACTCCATAGCAAGATAGGCCTCCGAGTATGCGTCGGACTTGATTCGCAGCGCAGTTTGATCCCGGAAGAAGAGATACCGACCTTTGCCTGCGCAGTTGTGGCGCCAATGGAATCTTTGGGATCCTCCAGGCGGAGGTCTGTGGCCGCCAAAGGGGCGTTGAATACCGGTAACTCTGACGGCGACAGCAGCATAATGCCGGACTATTTTTGGCACATTATCGTTTTTGATGAGGGATAAAAATCGGTTGACAAAGCCGGAGACACGGTTTAATATTCTAAACCTGTTTGCGCAAGTTCGGGGGCTTTTGCGTCTCTTAGGTGGGAGGATTAGCGATTGTATCAAGGTTCAAAAAATGCCTTAGTTAACGCAATAATTGACAAGGGAATAACACATGACTTTCAATATGGAGAGGATAATGGAACTTAGGAAAGTTGCGCTTCTGACGCTGATAGTTGCCGTGCTCTTATCCGGGGCAGCCTTGGCAGGAGGATGGCAGTACTCGGGAGTCGGCGCCAGAGCAAAGGCGATGGGAGGCGCCTATCGGGGTATAGCCGACGACGGTATTGGCGCCTACTACAACCCTGCCGGTCTGGCTTTCTTGAAACAAAACATTTTTAATCTCACCGGCGAAATCTCTTCACCGAGACCCACGGCCACCCCTGATTTTAAGGTCAACGGTTATGGGTTTGGCTATCTGGATGGGCAAAAGCGTTATTCGAAGGACGAAAGCTACCTGATGGGTGAGACATCATTGTTCTTCCGACCGAAGAAGGACAACAAGTTTGTGTTCGGGCTGGCATTCTTCCAGGGTTACGATCAAAACACGACTATGAATTTGTATCAGTTAAGCCCCGCATATAACAGCAAGATTCAGATATCGGATGTGAACCACCGCTCCAATTTCGATGTCATTACCTGGCAGCCAACCGCCGCGATGAAGTTTTCGCATGATCGGGTGGCCGTTGGGGTCGGTCTGCAGATTAACCGCGGCGATATCTTTGTCGATCAGGTTCGTTTAGTTGACAATCCCTATGCCTATCCGTTGAATGTCAGGCCTTACGACAAGTTTGTCGAGCTCTATTCGATAGACGGCTATGGATTTGGCGTTGGTGCGAATGTCGGCGTGCAATTCAAAGTTAGTCCGAAGGTGACGATCGGCGCCAACTATGTTTCCGCCTCCAAGATCAAGATGACCGGGGATTCCAAAGAGCGTTTCTATTTCCCTTACAACGAGGGCATTGCTCATCTTTATGATGATCCTCAGTCTAGTGATTATCAGAAGGAAGTGAACGCCACATACAAGGGCTCACTCATCGCCAAGACCGGCGATTTTGAAGTGGAGATGAAGCTGCCTTCCGAGTTTGGCGTCGGCCTCTCTTATCGCCCGAACGAGAAGACGATTGTCTCGGCAGATCTGGTTTACACCCGCTGGTCGGAATTCGAGGATTTTCAGATCAAGTTCAAGAATCGCAACCAGGAGTATTTCGCAAGATGGGATGCGATGTTCACTGACGTAACGGTTCCGTTCCAGTGGAAGGACAAGATCAAGATCAGCGTCGGTCTGGAGAAGATCCTGAATGAACGTTGGACTTACCGCGGTGGTTACATGTTTGACCAATCGCCAGTTCCCGATGAGACTTTTAACCAACTCTTCCTGGATACCGGGACCAAGCATCACTTCAACGCCGGCGCCGGATTTAAGCTGAACGAACGCGTCTCGTTTGATGCGGCTTTGGAGTTGGTGGTATATAGCAGCCGGACGATCAGCACTCTGACCGACGTCAACAACGATCGGTACTGGGACAACTTCGGCGGTGAGTTCAAGAACCTGAGCTTCAATTCTACTTGGGCTCTCAACTACCGGTTTTAGGTGAGGTGCAGAGATGAAATCAGTCTATAGAATAATCGGAATATCACTGCTGGTAATCATTATCCTGTCGGTCGGCTGCGTCAAACGTGACAATCCGGTAGTGCCGGAAACGCCACCAGCAGGTCAGGTCGCCTGGTTTACACATCAGTACGACGGGCTTACTGGAGCCAATTCAGTCTGGAATCGGTATCCGGCGAGAAGGGTCGCGGTCTACACTCCTCCAGGCTATGATTTCGAGAAGATTGGCCCACGCTACCCAACTCTGTATCTCCTTCCCGGGTTTGATGGCGAACCGTCGTTCAGCTTCGAATACGGAAATGAGACATATTACTTAGCGGCAAGCATTGCCAAAGTAGCCGATCGGCTGATTGCTTCCGGCGAGATTAAACCGCTGTTTATCGTCATGCCGGATGCTTCGATTCCTTATGGAGGCTCTTTCTACGCCAATTCGACTCTGGCCGGCAAATGGGAAGATATGATGTCGGTAGAGTTGGTTCACAAGATCGACACGCTCACGACCACAGACACGCGCCCCGGTTCTGGCTTTAGGACTCTCGCGGCCAAGGAATCGCGCGCGATCGGAGGACATTCTTCCGGCGGTTACGGAGCGATCCGCATTGCCATGACCAACGACAGTCTGTTTAACTCGGTATCAGCAATCGATGCGCCATTGGCTCTCACCGGGATCCAAGAGTTGTTCGGCCCCTACCTGAACGAATCCGGTATCACAACTGAGGAGCAGTACCAGGCAGCAGACACGACCGGCTTCAGGGCGAAGCCGTATAAGGTACTGTTCTATTCGATGGCAGCGACTTATTCGCCGGCGCCGAAAACCAATGATACGGGACTAGGCAGTCTGCGAATCTCATTGCCGTTCGATTTCCATGGCAATGTAGTAGATTCCGTGTGGGATAAATGGCTTGCCAACGACCTGTATGGTTGGCTTGACAACGCGACATATAAGAGTGTGCTTACGAATCAGAACCTCTACTTTGAGACTTCTGATCATGACGTCAATATGTTCAATCAGCAGACGCGGTTGTTCGAGCAGAAGCTAACCTCATTAGGCATCAACTACCAGTCGGCTACGTTCTCGATATACGCAGGCGCTAATGCCCAATCTCGTACGTTTCTCTATGACCGACTTGAGTACATACTCAAGTTCCATGCTAAGCATCTGCGAGATCGAGACGGGAAATACTGATAATTCGGGAATGCCGAGCCGCAAGCTCGGCATTCTTGTTTGAGGCACAAGATGAGCAGTGAAAATCGCTATGATCTGATCGCCATTGGCGCCCATCCCGACGATGTTGAAGTCGGAACCGGTGGTGTGCTGCTTAAGATGGCGCAGATGGGTTATCGCACCGGTATCATTTATCTGACAAAAGGAGAGATGGGCACCGGAGGAACACCAGAAATCAGAGCCAGAGAATCTCTAACGGCCGCGCAGATCATGAAGACGGACCTGTTGGAGACTCTCGATCTTGGTGACACGAAGCTGGTCGACACGCCGGAGAACCGTAATATCGTGGCGGGACTGATCCGCAAGCACCAGCCGACGTTGTTGCTGGCGCCCTGGCCGCGCGGTGGACATGGCAAACGCGCTTCGCACGCCGACCATCTCGCCGCCGGCAGTATTGCAATGAACGCGTGCTGCTATGCTACATTCAAGAAGCTGCCGATTGCGGGGGAGCCATTTCATGTGTCGGCGCTGTTTCACTACTTCCTGCCAGTGGAAGAACCACCAACTTTTGTCGTCGACATTACCGAGCAATTTGACGGTTGGATCGCGGCATTGAGTGCGCACGAGTCGCAGTTTCTGAATCCAGAAAAGCCGAAAACACGCGACTATCTCTGGAACTTGGAGACAATGGCACGCAACTACGGGACTATGATCGGTGTAAAATACGGCCAAGGATTCAAGATCGGGGAACCGATGGTGATCGAGGATCTGTTCTGCCTCGTCAATGGAGAAAGAGCGCACTGTCGACGGACGCTGGCATACAACCCAGCTACACGGCGGATGGAATAGACGGCAGGCTGCGGCCTTCCGGGAATCAGTGGTCAAGAAAAGAGATGTGCAGATAAACGGAGTGATTTATGTCCGAACCGGATGATATCAAGAAATTCGTGAGAGAGAAATATGCCGAGGTTGCAGAAGGGAAAATCAATTGCTGTAGTCCCGAAGCTACCTCGTGCTGTGGCGGTGTCGACAAGAACATTATTGATCTCTCGCATGGTTACGACCGCACAGAGGTCGAAGCCCTACCGGAGGGCTCGTCACTGGGTCTTGGATGCGGAAACCCACTGTCATTGATCGAAATCCAGCCGGGCTGGCGCGTGCTTGATCTTGGCAGCGGCGCCGGCGTTGACGTATTTCTGGCGGCAAAGAAGGTGGGGAATTCCGGCTCTGTTGTGGGACTGGACATGACCGATGCCATGCTGGAAAAGGCGCGTCATAACGCCATTGTTGGCGGCTTCACGAACGTGACCTTTGAGAAAGGCGAAATTGAGACCATGCCCTTTCCTGACAACTCCTTCGACCTCGTGATTTCCAACTGCGTCATCAATCTGGTTCCAGACAAGCGACAAGCCTATCGGGAAATCCGACGCGTGCTCAAGCCGGGGGGCAAGTTCGCGATTGCTGACATGGCAACGAGAGGTGAGATGCCCTCGGATATCCGCAAGTCAGCCGAGGCTTGGGCGGGATGTGTGGCCGGCGCCGTTGATCTCAACAGCTATCTAACGCTGCTCAAAGAGGCCGGCTTCGCAAATGTTGAAGTGAAGTATGTCAAAGAATACGATTTCGCGAAGACAGATGAATATGCGCTACTATCAGTGGGTTTGGTCGGGGTCAAGACCTAAGTTCTCTCCTCTTCGACGCTTAGAAGTGCAACCAATTACGGCTACTGTCGTCAGCAGAGCCAACAACAACGTCCAATACGCTGTGGTTTTCCCATTAGAGAGGAATCATAATAGGAGCACTGAAGCTGCGAAAAAAAGGCAGCCTAATTGGCTGCCCGGTAATTCGTAGTGTGCAATTAAGAGATCTGAACTACTTGGTTGCGAGGAGGTTTCTATTCACCTGTTCCCAGTTGATCACGTTGAAGAAGGCGCCAATATACTCGGGCCGGCGATTCTGGTACTTGAGATAGTAGGCATGCTCCCAGACGTCAATCGTGAGCAACGGCGTCTTACCCTGCGTCAGTGGTGAATCCTGATTCGGCGTACCGATGATTTCCAGATTGCCGCCCGCGCTTACCAACCAGGCCCAGCCGGAGCCAAACACGCCGGTAGCAGCGTTGGTAAACAGCTCTTTGAATTTCTCGAATCCGCCGAATTTGGCGTTGATAGCGTCCGCAATCTGGCCGCCAAACGGCACATCCTTTTTCATAATCTGCCAGTAAAAGTTGTGGTTGATCACGCCACCAGCATGGTTCCGCACGGCATTGCGAATCGATTCCGGAATGCTGTTAAGGTTTTTCACCAGATCTTCAGGAGCTTTCGCTTGCAGATCAGGATGATTGGCGACCGCTTCGTTAAGTTTGTTCACGTAGGTCTGGTGATGCTTGCCATGATGTAACGCCATTGTTTCCTTGTCGATAAAGGGTTCCAGCGCATCATAAGCGTAGGGCAAGGTGATTAGTGTATAGGCCATTTCAATCCTCCATTATGGTTATCGCTTTCCAATATTGAACAACTATTCTTGAACTTTGTTCCGCGCTCGCGTTAGCAATCGTTCGGAAATGATACGGAAATGAGTGCCGCCCATTTGATGGGATTGTCGGAGAAGTCCAATCCATGTCATTGCGAGGAGTGCTGCGTGGTGGTGTGGGGTAGGGAGCACGACGAAGCAATCTCAACATGCGCTCTCCAGATGAAAGCGAGCAGATTGCCTCGTCGTCAGTACCCCTCACCTCTCTCACCCACACTGACTCCTCGCAATGACAATTTCGAGGCTGCTCAACAATCCCTTGATCCGCCGGCTAGCGCTTGCGGGCTACGATTCCACGGCATTTGTCATTGTAGTCGATGATTGTCTCAAGGAGATCGTACTTCCCGCAGTCCGCCACCAACCGGCGAGCATCTGCGGCTTGCTGCTCGCCGATTTCAAACACAAGTAGCCCGCCCAATTTGAGATGAAGATGAGCGTCACTGATTAGTGATCGGATCACGGCGAGACCATCTTCGCCGGCGACCAGCGCTATCTGTGGCTCGTAGTCGCGCACTTCCGGCATCAGCGAAGAATACTCGGATTCCAGAACATACGGCGGGTTGGAGATGATCAGGTCGAATACCGCGTCCGGACCCAGCGGCTCAAAGAGGTTACCCAATCGTAGCGCCACACGGGCTTCTACTCGATGGAGAGTGACATTCTCGCGGGCAAGCAACAGCGCCTCCGAACTGATGTCGGTCGCCACGACTTGCGCATCGGTTCGACTTAGGGCGATGGCAATCGCGATGTTGCCACTACCGGTGCCTATGTCAACGACCAATGGTTCTTGCAGATTAGCGATCAACTCGAGTGCGCGTTCAACAACGATCTCCGTCTCAGGTCGCGGCACCAACGCAGATGGACAACACTTAATTTTAAGTCCGAACCACTCGGTTTCGCCGATGATGTACTGCAACGGCTCGCGCCGCAGTTTGCGGTCGACCATAAGATGGAATTCCCGCTCGGCATCAGGCGGAACCGGCATCGCTTCTTTCAGATAGAGGTCAACGCGTCTTAGACCGAGAAGAAATCGCAGCATAACTTCCGCAGCCAAACGCGGATTCGCAATACCTGCATCTTCTAATTGCCGGCACCCCTCGTCAAGAAGCTCTTTCAGCATTGGGGACATGGCTACAGCTTAGCTAAGCAGTCGCGCTATTTGATCGGGAAAAGGATCGGCTTGATGATGGTAATTACGGGGTAATGCGCAGCCGAGGCGTTTGACCCCGAAGAGAGTGTAGTTCGGAACGGTAGCCTCGTCAGCTTCTTCGTCGTTTTTGCCAGCCGGAATATTCGGCAGACCGATCAAGGCAACGCTGCCAATCACTGCCGTATGTTTGAGAAAGTCACGCCGTTGCATAATCACCCTTCCGTAGTTTCGAGCGTGAAATTGTTGACCTTAAGCGCCGGAATGAGCATCACCACGGAGTATTGTGGATAGAGTTTCCGTTCACTGGAGATCATGTCTACGTTGCTGAACGCTTCCAGTATCGACTGACTAATCCGCATGTTCTTGATCGGTTTCGTGACAATACCGTTTTCGATCAAGAAAGTGCCGTCACGCGTAGTGCCGGTAACCATCGTCTTCATAGGATTTAGGTAATTGACGTACCAGAAATGAGTGATATAGACACCCTTCGCGGTGGACTTGACCATTTCCGCAAGTGTCGTCGTGCCAGCATCCATAATCATGTGCTTGGGATAGGGGCCGAAGCTGTTGTTAGGCGGCAGAGCATGACCGGTTGACTCGACGCCTGCAAGTCGGGCGTAGTAAGAGTTGTAGACTCCCCCCTTCGCAATGCCTTTTTCGATCAATTGAACACGTCTGCGCGGTACGCCCTCGTAGTCAAAAGGCACACCCAGCATCTGGGGATTGAACGGGTCTTCGGTGATCGTCATGTTGTCACCGCAAATTTTCTCGCCGATTTTGCCTGACATAAAGGATCGTTTTTCGAATAGCGTCTTCCCGCCAAAACCCATAAAGGCCAGGAACAAGAGCAGTTGTCCGACGGCAGCCGGCTCCAGAATCACGACATACTGACCGGACTCGAACACAACCGGGTCAACTGATCTCTGGGCTTTGTCGATTGCCGTGGCCGCCAGCGCGTCAACATCGATGTTCTTGATGTTGCGATCGTATCCGATGCTCCAACCGGCGTTGTCTCGATTGCCGGTAATGGTCATTGACAGTTCCGCTTTGGTGCTGACATTGAACTGTTCGACGCCGAGCGAGTTCAGTACAGCGACAGTTTCGGTGGAATTGCGAAAGGCGCCAGCCGCCTGCAAGTCCGCTTTTGAACACTTGTCAATGATCTTCTTGACCGCATCTGCACGCTGCTGAGGGGAATTTTCGGCCGTGTTCTTGAAGTACGTACTTATCTTGTCCACGGGTTGTGAAGACGGCAAGGAGACGAATTGCTCATCGACGGGCATCAGCAAGCCAATGTCACAGGCATCTTTCACCGCACGTTTGACGGCTTCCACGTTTAGATCACCGGTGGAAGTGATACCGACTCGCTTGTCTTTGATTGCTCGTACATAAACGTTGGTATCGGAGCGATACATGTTTTGGTGAATCTGCGACTCAGCCACGCGAGTGAGACTCAAGTCTTCGCCGATCAACACCAACTCGGTCTGGTCTGCTGTTGATGACGCGAGTCCGGCTTTGAGAAGTGTCAGCGCTTGATCTTGGGAAATCATGCCCCCACCTTCACATTGCGGAATCGCAAATAGGCAGCGCCCTGAGCCGTGCGCGCATTCTGCCCGGGTTCGCCTTTGCCGCAGTTCGGGGTACCCCAGAGTACCCATTCATCCTTGCTGCCAACCGAATCACAGCTATTCCAAAATTGGACGGTGTTGCCGGAATAACTTGGCGATTTGATCATGCCTGCGAGCTTGCCGTTTTTGATTTCCCAACCGACCTCGCCACTCAGCGTGAAATTGTCGCGATTATCATCAATCGACCAGGATGAGACACCTTCGATATAGATGCCGTCATCAACCTCGGCAAGCATGTCGGCAAACTTCTGATTGCCCGGTTCGAGAATCAGATTGGTCATGCGCACCAGAGGGATGCTTCCCCAACTGTCAGCTCTCGCCGCTGCCGAGGATGATAGCCCGAGGCGCGCGGCTGTCTCGAACGAGCTAAGATAGCCGACCAGTATGCCTTTCTGAATCAGCGGCACCCGGCTCGCAGCGACACCTTCGTCGTCATACAAGTATGTTGCCAGACCGCCGGCATACGTCGGATCGCTGTAAACATTGACGATGTCAGATGCATACTTCAGCTTGTTCAATTTGTCTGTCGTCGCAAAGCTAGTACCTGAGAAATTGCGCTCAGAGCCAAAGACGCGATCAAGTTCAAGCGGATGGCCGATCGATTCGTGAACTTGCAGCGATGCCAGATCCGGTGACAGAATAATGGTCGTGGTTTTCGCTGGACACTCACCGGCGGTCATCAGAGCGACCACTTCCGATGTCAACTGCTCGATCTTGTCCTCAATCCCGAATGTCGCAATCGCTTCAAATCCGCCACTGACAAACTGGCCGGCTGAAGTTGGAAACGATCTTTCATATCGTTCGCGGCGGCTCTTGGCAATGCCGCAGGTCACACCGGCGCCGGTGTGAGTC
>CAIVAP010000225.1 GCA_903903945.1 uncultured bacterium
ATCTCGGAGAAAGCGGTGATTTGGCCGCGTTCACAATCGACGGAAGTCACCCTGCCAGCCTCAAGTTCATAACCAGTTGGCCACAAGTCGGTTAGGTCGTCCGAGTCCCAATTATCGCGCACTCGAATGGAACCGTGCTGTAGAAAGAATCCGCCCGAGCGAAATTGAGCGCTACCACAAATTTTCTTGCCCGCGACCGTCACTTCGAAAGGGCTAAGCATTGCGAAGCAGGGATTGAGACTCCTGCGGGACTCGGCGCCCGACGTGGGAAGGTCGGTCAAGCCTATTCCGAGCGACAACAACATATCGGCGATAGCGGTGCCGATTGCCCGATACGTGGAGGTCAGAGAATGGAAAAGCGGATGATGATCTTTGTGCGCAGCGATCATGTAGCAGATATCACCCTTATGCAATAGCGCCCGGCCGCCGGTTGGTCTTCTGACAGTATCGTAGCCCAAGCGCGTCGCAGCCCCTCTCTCGATTACCTCGTCAACAATCTGGTTCGTTCCCAGACTGATCGTCGGTTTCTCCCAAACGTAGAAACGCACTGCCGGTCGCAGGCGTGTGCCTGCCTGCAACTGTGCCAGCAGAGACCTATCGAGAGCCATGTTGGCTTCGCCGGTGTCGGTCACCGACCCGAGGTAGTCCCACGGGAGTCGTTGTGTCTCTGGCAAACGTTCGCTCACGGTACTAATGTACTTCGGTGATGGATCGCAGGCAACCACCGAAAGAGAGGCTTTCCGACACTTTCACGAGAAAACACACGGCGAACGGGAACGTTTTGGACGCATCTCTGCGAGGCGGATGGGCACGTGATCGTGGAAAAAGTACGGGAGGTTATTCCTGGGTGATGTGGTACTGTTTTATCTTTAGCCGCAGCGTCGACTCCGGGATAGCCAGAGATTCGGCTGCATACTTCTTCACCCAATTAGACTTGCGCAGGGCGCCGAGAATGTAGTCCCTCTCGAGACGCGAGATATGCTCATAGAGCGAGAATTTACCCCGCTTGGTGGCGGTCGAGCGTACGCCATTGCCGTTGTCGGAACTCTCGCTGATTCGGCGGGAGATTAAGTAGCCGGTGATTACTTTGCGCTCACCGGACAGTAGCACCATCTTCTTGATCTCATTCTCCAACTCGCGAATATTACCAGGCCAGTCATAGTCGGCCAGATAGTTGAATGCTTCCGGCTCGATCTTAACTTGTGGATCGCACTTGTCGATAAAATGCTTGATCAATAAGGGAATGTCTTCACGACGCTCTCGCAGACCCGGCAGCTTGAAAGCGAACGTTGACAATCGATAGTACAAATCCTGCCGGAACTGTCCCTGCTCCATGCTTGTCTTGAGATCACGATTGGTGGCGGAGATGACACGCACATCAACTTTGCGCGGCACTGTGTCACCGAGTCGCACCACTTCCTTCTCTTCGATTACGCGCAGCAGTTTAACCTGAATCGACAACGGCATATCGCCTATTTCGTCAAGGAAGAATGTGCCGCCGTCCGCTTCCTCGAAAAGACCGACCTTCTCACCATCGGCGCCGGTGAAAGCACCACGCTTGTAACCGAACAACTCCGATTCCAGCAGAGTTTCCGGCAAGGCCGCACAGTTCACGGAGATGAAGCGCTTGCCTTTGCGGTTGGAGTTAAAGTGTATCGCCTTCGCGAGGAAATCCTTGCCGGTTCCCGTATCGCCCTCAATCAGAATCGAAATCGGCGAATCCTTCACCTGCGCGACGCAATCAAGAATATCCAGCATCACCGGATTTGTTGTGACAAAGTTCGGGAAGGCATGCTGCCGTTCCAGTTGATCTTTTAGACGCTGGTTGTCAAGAGTCAGGCGTTTCTTCTGCTCTTCCGACGACTTGAAAGCGATGATATCGGAGAATGCAATTGCAAAATCAAGGTTGGCTTTCGAGAAGGGTCTGGTATTCTCTCCAAGCCGATCTATGTACAGAATGCCAATCGTCTCCTGAGACAGTTGAATCGGAATCGCAACGAAGCTGCGAACAACACCAGATTGAACGTTGAGGTAATCGAAGATTCGATCCCGCTCACCGAGCAGGGAAGTCACTAACAAT
>CAIVAP010000226.1 GCA_903903945.1 uncultured bacterium
GACGACATGGTCAAACTGACGAAATGGTCGCAGACGACGATACTCGGTGCTTCCAATGAGTTGCTCGGACACCACATGGAAGTTCGCGGCATCGGCATCATCGATGTCGAGAAACTGTTTGGTATCCGTGCGATCCGTCTGCAAAAACGGGTTGAAGTTGAAGTGCGGCTGACCTACTGGGAAGGCGGCGCTGAATACGAACGTCTGGGGCTGGAAGATCGCTACACCACGATTCTCGGCGTCGAGATTCCGGTGGTCGTGATTCCGATCTCTCCGGGGAAGAACATCACGGTGATTTCGGAAGTTATTGCGATGAACCAAATGCTCAAAGTCTATGGCGAGAACGCGGCGGTCGAATTGTCAAAACGTCTTTCAGAACGACTACATCGTCAGACGGTGACTTCAGACTATTTGGAATCCGACTTCGAGTAATCTGCAAAGATAATTACAGGCAAATACGCGCCGTCAGGAGAGGTTCCTGATGGCGCTTTGTTTTGGGGACTGTTGAAAAAGCCCAGACCGTGTCATTGCGAGGAGTGCGGAGAGGTGATGTAGGGTGTGGAGTACGACGAAGCAATCTCGATTTACGCTCTCCAAATGCAGGCGTGCAGATTGCTTCGTCGTCATTACCCCTCCCCTCTCCCTCCCGCCCTGACTCCTCGCAATGACAATTCCGAGGTTCTTCAACAGTCCCTTTGGGCAGCAGTGCGAATCTTGATCTCACGATAGCACTCAACGCTGCGTCCGTCGGTAGAGTTGATGGCATGGGTTATCCCCTGCCCTCGGTAGGGGAATCATTTCGTATCGTTCGGCAAAATCGGATGCGGTCACAATCGGAAGCGAGGTGGGATAGTCGGGATCGATAAAGAGCCATTCGGTGTTTGTGGAATCGGCAAAGCGACGGTATTCGCCTGCACGATTGTAGGAAGCCGCCTGCGGTGTCACTAATCCATCGCGGTCTATTATTCGGCCGCGGAAGTAATATCCAAAGTAGCCGATGTCTTCGGCCAGTACGCGGTCGTTCGGCCGAGCATGTTGGGTGAGATAATCGGCGGCGGCGATATGGATGTCGTGATAGGACGCCATCTCGAGGCGTAGATTATCAAAGCGACCGGTCAGATGAATAAGCGACGCCACAACTACAAGAATGGAAACAACAGCAGGTACCCAAGTTGTGGTGGCAGCTCTCCTGAAAGGCAACCATAACAACAGGCGGACGACAGCAATTGTGACGATGACGAAGCTGGTTGGATAAACGGGGGCCGGATACCAGAAAAAGACGTGCGTGCCGCTAACGATCAACGCGCCAAGATAAGCACCACACCAAACAGCGATGATACCGAGCAGTCTATCTCTGCGGAAAGCGAATATCAGTCCGAGAAGAAACAGCGGCCAGATGATCCAGCCGAATGGCGAGTTTAGTCCCAGGGTGATCGCCGGGTTCTGCCAACTGCTGAAACGTTCGTAGCCCGAATAGAGAGCCATTTTGGCGGTGAGGGAATTGGGTACGACCGATCCGAAGTAAGCCTGAGCAAACAGCAGCCAGTTGCCGGCGATCAATAAAACGGGAACTGCTTTTAGAACAAGTTGTCGTCGATCGCGGAAGACTATCGCGGCAAGGATCAATGCCAACAACGCCCAGCCCTCGGGGCGCGCTACGGTTGCCAATGATGCGACTGTGATTGCGGCAAAATGCTCGCCGCGAAAAAGCAGATACATCCCCGAGGTTACCAGCAGCGCAAAGAGCGCAGTCTCCATGCCGGCGATGTCACAAATCACCGAGCGCGGGAAGACGATATAAATGACCGCTGGCAAAATGGCGAATCTGCCAAGATCAAGATGTTGCGACCAGCGATACAGAATCACTGTGGTCAATCCGGCGGCAGTCAGATTGAAAAACAGCGCCGCGGTGATGCTGTCGATGCCAATCAGATTGAACAACGCGATCAGCAGTGTGAACAGCGGCGTGGAAGTGCCCAACACGCGTTCGCCAAGGTTGTAGACCAAGCCGTTGCCATGCGCGATGTTTGCAGCATAACGAAAGGTGATAAAGGCGTCATCGACAGCATAGTGAGTCGCGAAATACACAACCAACCGTACGGCGATGGCGGCGAAGAAGAGGATGATGGGAGTGGATTTCTTCATCGGGGATAAAATAGGAGGGTGCAATGGTGAAGGGTAGGGAAATCGGGGGGGGAATGCCTGCAGCAAGTTAGCCTGTAGCCCACCTAGAGCGAAGCGACAGGTGGGTTTTTCTGCAAACTAATGCTCCCGCCCGTGCCACGGACGTCACCATTGGCTGTAATGCCGCTGACCCTCTGACGTTATTCGTGACAAGAGGACAACAGCCATGATCATCGAACAACCCACCCGACGCTGCGCTTTGGGTGGGATACAGTGTGTCGACGCGGTCGTGCCAATCGTGGCTGCGCATTGTTGCCCCGCCCGCTGGGTTGGGTACTCCGTCAGTTTATTCTCGCCACTTGAGAGTCTTGAAACGAGGGTCATCACGCAACGAATCCAAATCGGGGTCCCTTTCCACCCAATCCCGATGAGCGAATCCCGCCTTGACCGCAGCTTCAAGACACTGAATGGCGCGAGTGGAATCTCCCTCGAGAGCGTGCAAGCAGGCCACATTGTATTGAATTCCGGCATCCTCGGGGTCAATGGCAACGGCGCGTCTTGCCCAAGCCAGTCCGGCCTCGCTTTCACCCAGGCGACAGAGTGAGACGGCGCCCGTGGTGAAAGCGCGAGCATCATCCGGGTTAAGTTCCACGTGCTTTTCAATTGCTCGGAAGGCTAACCGATAAAGAGCGTTTGCAGTCTCGGTATTTCCCAGTGCTGAATGTGCCTGTGCGGCAAAGTAGCGGGCTTCATGGTGTTCATGCCCCTGACAGGCTTCCTCAAATAGCTTGGCTGCCTCGGCGATCTCACCACGCTGGAAACAAGCCCGACCGTACAGGTACCAAGTTTCCGCCTGATTCTTGTCCATTTTCAAGGCGGTCTCAAATTCCACTTTTGCCTCGTCAAAGCGGTTCATCAACCAAAGAGTAAAACCGCGCGCTGCATGAGCCTGCGCCAATTCCGCATCCAGTTCCAGTGCACGGCTGCTGGCTCGGTCTGCTTCTGCGAGATGGATATTGCCCGATTCTCCATAGAAGTGAACCAACATGGAGCAGCAATCTGCGACACCGACATAAGCGAGAGCGTATTTCGGGTCGATCTCAGCTGCCCGAACAAACATCTGCGTGGCAAATTGCAGGCTCTTGCGTCGTCTCTGGTGGAAAAACTGACGACCCCTGAGATAGTAATCATAGGCGTTGGAATCGGCAGTAGTGGATCTGGTAATAGCTTGCTGCTCATCGTCGCTTAGTATGAGTTGCAGGGCGCGAAAAACATTCTGTGCAATCGCATCTTGGATGGCGAATATCTCTTCGGCCTCCTGGTCGTAGCGTTCCGACCAAAGATGATAGCCGGTAGTAACGTCAATGAGCTGCACAGTAACACGAAGACGATTGCCGGCACGGCGAACCGATCCCTCGAGCAGAGTTTCTACGTGCAACTTCCTCCCAATCTCACGAATGTCCTCTTTGCTCTCCCGGAAAGCAAGGGTCGACGTACGCGCTGCGACTCTCAGTCCCTTAGCCTGAGCCAAGGCGTTGATGATCTCTTCTGCAATTCCATCGCAGAAGTACTCCTCCTCGCTGTTGGAACTGATATTGGAAAATGGGAGAACGGCGATCGACCGCGAGTAATCCTTCTTGCGGCCGGGGTATTGAACTCGTCCCGAAATCACAGCTTCCAGAGCATATCGCAGATCAGCGCCCAAGTCGGCGGCACGTTGATAGCGCTGATCCGGTTTCTTTGCGAGAAGTCTGAATACAATCCGCTCCAGCTCCAGCGGTACCCCCGCGGAATACTCAGTTATCGGCAGAAGCTCTTTTGAGACAATGGCATTAAGTGTCTCCATCAGGTTCTTACCGGCGAAAGGGGTCTTGCCAGTGAGGATTTCGTAGAGGACGACACCAAGCGAGAACAGGTCCGAGCGCTCATCGACTCCCAACCCCTGAATCTGCTCGGGTGAAATGTAGGGAGCAGTGCCACTAACCCTGGTTTTTGGCAACGCTGGAGCCCTGTCCAGTAGTAAGGCCAAGCCAAAATCAACAATTTTGACTCGCCCGCGATCATTTATCAGAATGTTAGTGGGCTTAATGTCACAGTGAACTATACTATGGTTGTGCGCTTCCGTTAAGCCGTCACTGATCTGCATAGCCAACTCCAATACCCCTTCCACTGACGGCCGCTGGGTGGAAACGTAGGAGTCTATTGATTCACCCTTCACATGTTCCATTGCGATGAACGGCCACCCATTGTGTTCGCCGACCTCATAAATCGTGACGATATTCGGATGATTGAGTTTGGCGATTGCCTGCGCTTCTCTCCTGAAGCGGGACCGCCAGTCTGGGTCTTGAGATAGATCCCGGGACAGGAATTTGAGCGCTACCTCTCTCTCCAATTCGCTATCTCGGGCGAGGTAAACGACACCCATTCCACCTGAGCCAATGACTGACCCGATTGTATACCGACCGATCGCAGAACCTGGTGCGGCAAGTTCCAACGTTCTGTCCAAATCTTCATCAGTAAGCATCGGCTATTTTCCTTTGAGACAAGCCAAGTAATGTGATTCGAAACACGATATTATTAGAGTCGGCTTTACTTCCGAAAAGTCAATCCGTGCGGATACAAAACATTATCTGAGATTTTCCGCATAAGGGCTAAAAAAGACACTATTTGACGTCTTTCAGTATGTTATGTATGTCGAAATCTTCTCGAATTGTCAGCAATGTCTCTCGTTTTCCTGAGTGATTGTTCCTATCAGCACGAAAAACGGCGGGCGTTCTTAGTAAACACCCGCCGAATCGCAAGAATTGCCAGGCAAGAGCTAACGCTGGAATTGCCTCCTCAGCGTACTACATCATGTCTTTGTCCCACTTTACACTATCCGCCGGCATATCAAGCCTCTTGAGATACTTCATCGGATCAGCGGCAAATATCGACCGGCATTTGCGGCAGCAGAAGAAAACGTGACGGCCTTCATAGTCGGAATAAACCTTCTTGTCAATCTTGTCTCCCGAAATGGGGCAGACTTTTTGAATGTTTTCGAACACGACCCCATCAGCAGCCGCCTTTTGGAAAAAGGAGTCGGGATCGGCCTTGAACTTGGGTTGGCACATGGCACAGCAGAAATAGACTCGTTGTCCCTGAATATCGGAATTAAACTTCTTGTTAATCTTTTCTCCCATCACCGGGCAGATTTCTTGTGGATGCTGCTTTTTAGGAGTAGCCGGGGTGGTCGCGACTTTAGTGCTGTCCGCCGCAATGACTACTCCAAACGCTAAAATCGCCAGTACGACGCTCATGAGCAATGTTATCCTGCGCATAGATCGTTCCTTTCCAAAGTGTTTTTGATATGTCAATTCCTTCTCATCAAGTATCATACGTTTCAAGTACCGTGCCCGGAATCAGCAATAACGCTAAGTCATTGTAATCCAATGAAACCGATGCGCATCTGGGCTCTTTTTAGAACATGCATGATACATTTGTTGAACAATATTGTCAACCGACACATAATGTTATGCATTACAAAGTACGATACCTTGAGTATTGTTTCGCTAAGATGCTGTCCGACTGCAAGCTGCCATGCGCCCGCACTTTGGCACAACAGTTGCTTTGGGGGATGTCTATGAAGCGTTGGATTCTCATGCTCTTTGGATTGGTGCAAGTTTGCACCCTGCCATTGAGCGCACAGCAACCGGTGACACCTTCCGATAGTTTGCGGATGGAACAGGTCGTATACGACGTTGTCCGCCACAATGACCGAGTCACCGCGATGCGCTATATGGAAAAGGCCGCTGAGGCTAAAGCCAAATCCACCGGAGCGTGGGACGACCCGATGTTGATGGTGGGCGTCAACAATCTGCCGACCTCGTTTGACTTCAAAATGGACCCGATGACTATGAAAATGTTGGGGCTGAGCCAAAATATTCCCTATGCCGGCCAGAAGGGCCTGCAAGAAAAAGCCGCACAAGCCGAAGCCGCCATGGCGAAACAGGATCGGCAGGAGCAGGAGCTGGAGTTGGCTATCGCCGCGAAGCTGGCCTTCTACGATCTCTTCTTCAGCCTGCGAGCAATTGACCTGCTCATGAAGCAGATTGAGGTCATGCAGGATGTGGTTGCATCTGTCAAATCGCGCGTGGCAACTTCGCAAACCAACCCGGAGGACGCCGCCGCTGCGCAGGTCGACCTCTGGCGACTACAGACCCAACTGATGCCCGCCGCTCACGCAGTAGAAAGCGCTCAGTATGATCTCAACACTCTGCGGGGACTTCCGACCGGCAAACCAGTCCCAGCGCCACAGACCCCGATGTTTGCAGAGCTTCCAGAGAATGCCGAAGCGTTGGTCGTCGCTGCCAGGGAGTACTATCCTCCGCTCAAGAAACTGACAGAACAAGCGAGCGGCTACGCATTCTCAGCGGCTGCGGCGCGCAGGATGTTATGGCCGATGCTCAGTCTGTCGGGCAACTACAACTTCCGCGCGAGCACGGATATGGAAAAGCGCGACAACATGGTCGGCTTCCAAGCAACAATTTCACTGCCGATTTTCTCCCGTCGACAACAGCGAGCTATGGCACAATCCATGGATTTGATGAAACAGAGCGCCGTTGTCGAGGAGGTACAGCTCGCTCGCGAAATCGAGACGAAAGTGAGATCTCTGTATCTTGATGCGCAACATCTCACGGAAAACCTGCGGATGTACAGCGAACGAATCATTCCCGCCGACGAGGATGCCTATCGCAACGCCTTCTCCGGATACACCAACAACCGCACACCGCTGGCGACGCTTTTGAACTATGCGCTAACGTCGTTTCGCGATCGGCTTACTGCAAATCAAATCGAATACGAGTTGGCCCGGACATTGGCGGAGATGGAGCGCTATACTACCGATCCCGCGCAACTGGCCGGCGATCAGACCGAAAGCAATAACCAAGCAAAGGATAAATAGATGTCAGAGCCACATGAGGAATATAATCCGTACGAGCATGAGCCACTTCCCGAAGGTGAAGAAGCGCCTCCGCCGTACGTGCGAACGATGGCGACCGTACGCTGGCTGATTCTGGGCGCGATGTCGGTATTTGCATTGGTGATGGTGCTGGACTATTTTGGGGCGACACCTTGGTCGGAAACTCAGGCAAGTGCCACCCAGTACCACTGCCCGATGCATCCAACATACATCAGCAACCAGCCGGGCGAGTGTCCCATCTGTGGCATGAACTTGGTACCGATCACAGATGTTGGCAAGAGCGCCAAAGTGACTGATTCGATGAAAATGGATTCGGGCACGACAATGCCCGCTGATAGCATGCCCAAAGCCAGACAGGGGCAGTGGACCTGCCCGATGGATCCGGAAGTGATTTCCGATAAACCCGGTGAATGTCCGAAATGCGGGATGGATTTGGAGCAAGTGCCACAGCCGACTTCCGGCAGTGGCGCAAACGATGATATGTCATCTATGCCCGGAAAAACTTCCCAACCGACAGGGCACGATATGTCCTCAATGGGGACGGTACCGGGATTGGTGTCGGTGACAATTGAACCGCAGCGACTCCAGTTGACGGGTGTTCGCACCGACAAGGTGCAACGAAGAAAGCTGGCCGATAGGTTGCGGGTGGTTGGGTACGTCACCGCCGATGAGACTCGCACGGCGAATGTCCATATCCGCACGAGTGGTTGGGTGCGCAGCCTGCTGGTTGACCAAACCGGTCAGTATGTCAAAGCCGGGCAACCATTACTAACGATCTACAGCCCCGATCTCGCACAAGCGCAGCAAGACTTGATCGTTGCGCGCAAATCCACGCAGAAGACCATTGCGGACTCCGAACTATCATACATGCGGAAGCAACTGCTGGATGCCGCACGTCAGAAACTGCGGTTGCTCGGTCTGTCTGATCAGGATATCCGTGCAGCCGAGATCTCCGACTCGGTCGGCAGTGATCTGACGCTGCGCAGTCCTGTCTCGGGATATGTGCTGGAAAAGACGGTACTATCCGGGCAGTTCGTCGGCGCTGATCAGAATCTATTCACCATTGCTGATCTGAGTACGATCTGGGTGCTTGCAGACGTCTACGAACAAGACTTTGCCGGAATCAAGGTCGGCCAGGATGCGGAAATGACGGTGACGGCGTTGCCGGGTGAAATCATCGCCGGCAAAGTTGCATTTATCTATCCGTCGGTCTCGGCGAAATCGCGCACTCTCAGAGTACGGCTGGAATTCGCTAATCCGTCGCTTATGCTGCGTCCGGGAATGTACTCCGATGTGCAACTTCTTCAGGACAACGAACCGGTACTGGCATTGCCAACCGATGCGGTTATGGACGGTGGCGAAACCAAATACGCCTTTGTCGTGCATGACGGTAAGCATTTCGAGCCGCGTTTGCTCAAACTTGGTCGCAGCGGCGGTGACTGGGTCGAAGTACTCTCCGGCGTATCCGAAGGTGACGAAGTGGTTACCAGCGCCAATTTCTTGATCGATTCCGAAAGTCGCCTCAAAGCGGCGATTGCGGGAATGGGTGGAGCACGGACGGATGAACATGCCGGTCATGGCAAGTAATAATCGAGAAAGAACAGATTTAGCATGATTAGAGCCATAATCGATTACTGTGCCCGGAACAAGGCGATTGTACTGATTGCGACAGCCTTCGCAGTCATCGGTGCGATCTATTCGATCAAAAAAATACCTCTTGACGCAATACCCGATCTCTCCGACACACAAGTGATCCTCTTTACGGAATGGATGGGACGCAGCCCTGATCTTGTCGAAGATCAGGTCACCTATCCGATCGTGACCGCTTTAATATCTGCGCCCCATGTCAGCGCCGTGCGTGGCTATTCGATGTTCGGCATGTCGTTTGTCTATGTCATCTTTGAAGATGGCACCGACATCTATTGGGCGCGTAGTCGTGTGCTTGAATACATGAAACAATTTGAGGGCAAGCTTCCACAGGGGGCCACGCCGACTATCGGGCCGGACGCCACCTCCGTCGGTTGGGTGTATCAATACGCACTGATTGACAGTAGCGGCAAGCATGATCTGTCTGAGTTGCGGACGTTTCAGGATTTCAACTTGCGGTACGCGCTCTCTTCAGTCCCGGGTGTCGCGGAAGTGGCTTCAATCGGTGGCTATCAGAAACAGTACCAAGTTGAAGTTGATCCAATAAAGCTACGCGCTTACAGCTTGTCGATCGACGATGTAACTCGCGCAATTCGCGCCAGCAACAATGATGTCGGCGGGCGAGTGATCGAGATGACAGGTCGAGAGTACTACGTGCGCGGACGCGGATACATCAAGGATCTCGATGCACTGCGAGAGATCAGTCTTGGCGCTTCTCCGACCGGCACACCGATCCTTCTCGACAACGTCGCCAAAATCAGTTTCGGTCCCGAAATCCGTCGCGGCGTCGGTGAGTTGGATGGAACCGGAGAAGCCGTTGGCGGAATCGTAATCATGCGCTTCGGTGAAAATGCTTTGGATGTGATTCAGCGGGTTAAGCAGAAAATAGCAGAGGTCAAACCTTCATTCCCCGAGGGAGTAGAGCTTAAGGCCGTCTACGACCGCAGTAATCTGATCGACCGCTCGATTCACACTCTAAAATCGACTCTGATCGAAGAGGGCATCGTCGTCGCGCTGGTCATCATCATTTTCTTGCTGCATTTCGGTAGCTCGCTGGTGCCAATTATCGTGCTGCCGATCTCAGTAGCGCTCGCGTTTATTCCGATGCACTTCCTCGGTATTAATTCCAACATCATGAGCTTGGGCGGCATTGCGATCGCGATCGGCGCGATGGTTGACGCCAGCATTGTCATGGTCGAGAACGCTCACAAACGTCTGGAAAAAGCACCCCCCGGAACCAGTCGTAAGGAAGTAATTATCGCCGCCTGCAAGGAAGTTGGACCATCGATTTTCTTCGCCGAATTGATTATCACCGTCGGCTTCCTGCCGATTTTCGCGCTCACCGGACAGGCAGGCAAGATGTTCACACCACTGGCTTACACCAAAACCTTTGCGATGTTTTTCGCAGCAATGACGGCGATAACACTGGCGCCGGCGTTGATGGTGACTTTCCTGCGCGGGAAGATTCATCCCGAGGCTAAACATCCGGTATCGCGGTTCCTGATCGCACTTTACAAACCATTCGTCTTTGTCGCCTTGCGCAATCCGAAGACAACCGTCGCTATCGGCATCGCCGCGATTATCGCGACCTTGCCGATGATTCCCAAGATCGGTTCGGAGTTTATGCCGGCGCTAAATGAGGGGGACGTTCTCTACATGCCGACGACGTTTCCCAACATCGCCGTCGAGCAGGCCAAACAGTATATGCAGTTTCAGGATCGGGTGATCCGATCCTTTCCGGAAGTGATCTCGGTTTATGGCAAGGCCGGGCGCGCCGAGACCGCCACCGATCCGGCGCCTCTATCCATGCTAGAGACAATGGTGCAGTTGAAGCCGAAAGAAGAGTGGCGCAAGGTCCCTCAGCCGCGCTGGTACTCCAATTGGGCGCCGGGATTTCTCAAATCGGCGTTGCGCCCGATCTGGCCGGAAGAACGAACGATCACCTGGCAGGAACTGATCGACGAATTCGACAAAGCGATGCAGATGCCGGGTTGGACGAATGCCTGGACGATGCCGATCAAGACACGAATTGATATGCTGTCCACCGGCATTCGCACACCGATCGGAGTCAAGATTTTCGGAAACGATCTCAATGAGATTGAGAAAGTCGGACAGGAGCTGGAGCGATCCTTGTCGAAGATTTCCGGAACGCGTAGCGTCTACTCTGACCGCAACACAGGGGGCTTCTTTGTCGATATCATTCCCGACCGCAACGCGATTGCTCGTTACGGACTGACCATGCGGGATGTGCAGGATGTGATCGAAGCCGCGATCGGCGGTATGCCGGTTGAAGTCACTGTCGAAGGACGCAACCGTTTCACGATCAACGTTCGTTATCCGCGTGAATTGCGACAGGACGTCGAACGCCTTAAGCAGATCGAAGTGCCGCTGCCAAGCAACGGTGGCACATCGTCAAGCAGCGGCATGTCGAGCATGGGTGCGTCGACCCTAACATACGAATCGCCGTTTCTGGCGAGCACGAATTCCGATTTTGATTATCAGGTGCTTAAAGACATGCAACTTTACGCACAAATGGACAACATGGGTGGCGCGTCAAGCACTTCAAGCGGCTCGTCGATGCCAAGCGGTTCCACCGGTACGACAGGGATTGGCTCAGCCGCCGGTTCATTTTTGCCGGGCAGCGGGCAAGGTCAGACCACCGCGTTTCCGGAGGGAAGAGCGTCGGTGCCGCTGGGACAGATCGCCGACATCAAAATCACAAGTGGTCCACCGATGATTCGTGACGAAAACGGCATGTTGGTCGGCTATGTCTATGTCGATATCGATCAAAATCAACGCGATATTGGCGGCTACGTCAGCGAAGCCAAGCAGGTTACCGGCAAGGAAGTGGTGTTGCCGTCGGGATACTACCTCAAATGGACGGGGCAATACGAACTGCTCGAAGCGATGGTACGCCGGATGAAAGTTGTCGTTCCGATCACGCTGATACTGGTAGTCATCCTACTCTATCTCAATTTCCGCAATCTTACGGAAACGCTGATTGTGTTGGCTTCCGTGCCTTTTGCCCTGGTCGGATCGATCTGGTTAATGTATTTCCTTGGCTACAACTACTCGACCGCGACACTGGTCGGCATCATAGCGCTTGTGGGTCTGGCGACTCAGACCGGAATTGTCATGGTGCTCTATCTTGACCACGCTTACGAACGTCGCAAGCGGGCGGGATTGATACGTGATCTCAATGATATCATCTGGGCACACATGGAAGGGACGGTCTTGCGCGTGAGGCCGAAGCTAATGACGGTCGGCACGGCAGCGATCGGCTTGGTACCTCTGCTCTGGGCTACCGGCACCGGCGCTGATGTGATGAAACGTATCGCCGCGCCGATGGTGGGAGGGCTTATCAGTTCGACGTTCCTGACTCTCGAAATCATTCCGGTGGTCTATACATACTGGCGCTTATGGCAGATTAAGCGGGAAAGAAAGCAGCCGTCAGTTTAGTAAATCGGGTTCCCGGTAAAACGCGGACCCCGACATCTCTTGTATCAATGACTGTCGGGTTTGGCGCTTCGCTGCAAACCCGACCTACCGAGTTGATTTGCTCCCGCTGGCGTCGATGACGTAGAGGGTCAAGTAGGCGCCGATCGTGTGAAAGGGGTTGATGCTTTCGTATTTCGGGAGATAGATAGCGTGGATCGCGAGAGCGCGGTAGCGAAAGGTGATGATCGGGATCGGCGCTAGCACCGGGCCATTGATTGATTTGCTATCGTAGATGGCCAGATGGAAGCCGATCCGGACGTAGCGGCAAATCGGGAATTTGTAACCGACGGATACGTAGGTGGCGGTGTTTTTGAAGCTGTCCTCGAAAAAGCCGCCTTCTATAAAAACGACAGCGTGCTTGACGTGCACGAAGTTCATCGTCAGTCCCAGTCCGGGGTTGCTCTCGTTAAGCTTCGGCCGGTAAAACTTCTGGCGCTGGTTGAGGTGTTTGCAGACGCCGTAGAGATTGAGACCGAGTTCCACTCCCTCCAGTTGCGGCGCGAATGCCAACAGGATTAAGCCGATTACGATTGTCTTACGGGCCAATTGCGTAGATACTTCCCATCGCTTGTGACTGCCCTTACGGCAGAAAAACAGGTCGGGTTCCCAGTGAAACGCGGAACCCGACATTGCTCTCGTGAGATTGTCGGGTTTGGCGCTTCGCTGCAAACCCGACCTACCGAATGTTTAATCTTCACCCTGGGCTTTGGTGAAGCCGGGATTGCCGTCGAACTCCTGCAGTTTCTCAATGTGCGCCCAACGGTGATGCGCACCGATTTTCTGCAGCACGCTGATAATTACATCGTCTTTCAGACCGCCGGCTGTATCACGCATCATCAGGCGACAGCGGAATTGGTCAACCGTGTCGGTAATCGCTCCCATTGCCGGATAGACTTTGGTTCCACGGCTGGCAACCATTTTAAGCAGCAGTGGAGTACCTTCCATCAACGCCGTGACCCCTTTACCAATCTCATCCGGACTAAGCGCGGATTCAATAAAGACGTCAACTCCGACAACGCGTCGCGCCGTCGGTCTTACGAAATCGGGGCGTTTATCGATCTCCGGCATGCGAATCGGTTTGTAATCGCGTGCCCGCGCGCGGCTGGGAACTTTGCCGAAGTTAGCGATGATGGCGTCGGTGTAGGCGGTCGTTGACGCTGCTTTGGCGTCGCCGACGACATCGCGCGGCATTGTTTTACCCTCTTCGAGAGTGGCCACCACGGCGTTCTCGATCATTGCCGCTTCCTTAAAGAGAGTCAGGTATCGCAGCATCATGGCCCCAGAGAGAATCATCGCTGTGGGATTGATAATGTTCTTGCCGGCGTATTTCGGCGCCGACCCATGCACGGCTTCGAAAATCGCCACTTCGTTGCCGACGTTCGCCGAGGGAGCGAAACCGAGACCGCCGACCAACGCGGAGGTCAGGTCGCTGATGATGTCGCCGTTCATGTTGGTAGTGACGATTACCTCGAACTGCTCCGGCAATTTGACGAGTTGGTGCGCGCAATTGTCAATGATGATATGGATTGCCTCAATGTCACCGTACTCGCGGGCGACTTCCTCAAACGTGCGTTTGAGCATGCCCTCGGTCAGTTTCATGATATTGGCTTTGGTGGCACAATGTACTTTCTTGCGTCCCTCCGCGCGAGCCACCTCGAATGCAAGACGAACAATTTTCTCGCAGCCTTTGCGCGAGATCAGTTTCAGGCATTGCGCCACGCCGGGAGTCTGCATGTGCTCGATGCCGGCATAGAGATCTTCGACGTTTTCTCTTACAACAATCAGATCGATGCCGCGCCCGCTATAAGGCGTGGGCACGCCGGGGATTTCCCGCACCGGACGGAGATTGCCATAGGTCTCGAAGAGCTTGCGCAAAGTGACATTGGCGCTTTTCTCGCCGTAGCCGACCGGCGTTTCCAGTGGGCCTTTGAGGGCGATGCGGGTCTTGCCGATCGATTCGATGGTATCCGGAGTTACTCCCGACGGAATACCCTTCTTGAAAACACTCGCCCCCGCTTCACGTTCTTCCCATTCGATGGCCGCGCCGGTTGCTTCGATAATTTTCTTGGTGGCCGCCGTCACTTCCACCCCTATGCCGTCGCCGGGAATGAGGGTAACCAGAGTCTTTCCCGATTCAGTTTTGTAGGGCTTCATAGTCGCTATACCTCACACGATTATGTTAATCAACCGCATTCTGTCTCAAGCGTCGCCGACTCCGCCTCGGCAAAGAGTTCCTGCGAATGTCGCGAATGTACATAGATATTGGGCGGGATTCAAGAAGAATCGAAGAGAAAGATAACGGTCGATTTCGTCGCGTTTAAGCCGACGCTGTGACGGATATGGGACTGTTGAACACTCTCCGAATTGTCTTTGCGAGTAGTCCGGCAGCTGCCGGACGACGAAGTAATCTGCGCCTGCATCGCAAGGGCGTAAATCGAGATTGCCATCCGCACTCCCCGCAATGACACGGTCTGGGCTTTTCAACAGTCCCGGTATAAGATTCCGGAAGTGATTCGATTGTAACTTGGTGTGAGCAAACGGAGCCGGCCTGAGGAGGCAAGTTTCCGCTTGACGCCCTTCAGGACGGATGTTATACAACTGCACAGGCATGGAGGCCCCGGTTTGTCAGTCTGGCTGTATGCAATAATCAGTGTCCTTATCATCAGCGCCGTCTCATTGATCGGCGTTGTCACCCTCGGCATGGGTGGCGAAAGACTGCGGAAGCTCACGCTGTTCCTGGTCAGCTTCGCGGTCGGCGGTCTGTTTGGTGATGCCCTGATTCACCTGTTGCCGGAGACCTTCAAAGACAACCAGTCGCCCCTTTTGTCTTCGCTTTACATCATCATCGGTATCTTGATATTCTTCGTGCTGGAGAAATTTCTCCGCTGGCGTCACTGTCATCTCCCCGAACATGATCAAGTTCATCCGTTCGTTACCATGAACCTGGTTGGTGAAGGCGTGCACAATTTTATCGATGGCGTGCTGGTTGGCGCAAGCTATATGGTCAGTATTCCGCTGGGAATCACCACCAGTCTGGCAATCATGCTGCACGAAATACCCAAAGAATTCGGCGGGTTCTTCATACTTGTGCACGGTGGACTGACCGTCAAACGCGCTCTCTTGTTCAACTTCCTGGCGGGAATGGTCGCGGTCGTCGGCACTCTGGCTTCGCTGTCCATCGGATCACATATCCAAGGGTTTTCGGCGGCGTTGGTGCCGATTACAGCCGGCGGGTTTCTCTACATTGCCGGTTCTGATCTGATCCCGGAGTTGCAGCACGATGTCAAGGTCCCGGCGTCAATCGGCCAGTTTATCGGCATCATCCTCGGCGTCGGTATTATGTCGCTGATGATGCTGTTTGAAGCGCCGGGGCATTAGAGCTAGACCCTTTATCGGCGTTCATTCCATTTCCCACCCAAAAAGCGCTTGCCGGTCATCATTACAACAGATATGGTGCTGCTTTTTAAGGAGGTAATATGAAGCTGGAACTGAAGAAAATTTCGGTCTGGGCGGCGGTCAAAGTATCCTTTGTGCTCAACCTGATACTCGGCTTTATCATGGGAGTATTCTATGCCATTTTTCTGCTGCTGATTGCCAGCCTGCCGATCAGCATGATGGGAGAGGATTCCCCACGCATGTTTTCAGCATTCGCGGGCATTGCGGCGATCTTTTTGCCGTTCTTCTTCGCTTTCTTCCTGGGAGTGGTCTACACGATCATCGTCGCGATTTCGGTGATTGCGTACAACTTGGTAGTGAAGCTCACCGGCGGACTGGAGTTTGAGTTCAAGCCGGTCGTCGAGATCGTCCCGGTGTCCGCTTCGGCTGGTTTCTCGCAGCCACCATCGGGAGGAGAACAACAAAGCACGATATGAGTTTCTCGGAAATTAGAGTTCGCATTGCGCCGTCGCCGACCGGCTATTTTCATGTCGGTACCGCTCGCACGGCGATTTTCAATTGGCTGTATGCTCGGCACACGGGGGGCAAGTTCCTATTGCGCATCGAGGATACAGATGTCGAACGGTCGCGCAAAGAGTATGTGGATGTCATTCTTGACGGCCTAAAATGGCTCGGCCTGGATTGGGACGGCGAAGTAGTTTATCAATCGTCGCGGCTGCAGAGCTACCGGCCGTTTGCACTGGAACTGATCGAGCGCGGTTGTGCTTATCGCTGTTTCTGCACTGCTGAAGAATTGACGCAAAAACGACAGACGGCGCAGCAGGCGAAAGTGAACTATCACTATGATCGAAGCTGCCGCAATCTCAGCGCTGAGCAGATTACCGCCGGTCTTGAAGCGAACAAGTCGTATGTAGTGCGGCTCAAGCTGCCTTTGGAAGGAAAGGCGACGTTTGATGATGTCGTGCTCGGCACGCTGGAAAAAGACTATCACGAGCTTGATGACTTCATCATTGTCAAATCCGATGGCAATGCCATCTACAATTTCGCAGTCGTAGTTGATGACCACGATATGCGGATCTCGCATGTGATCCGAGGGAACGATCACATGACCAACACCTTCCTGCAGGTTGAGATATACAAGGCGTTGGGTTGGGATTTGCCGACTTTCGCGCATCTGCCGATGATTCTCGACCTCAATCGCAACAAAGTTTCCAAACGCAAAGGCGCGAAAGGTATCACCGACTATCAGCATGAGGGTTATCTCCCCGAGGCCGTTTTCAATTTCCTGACGCTACTCGGTTGGTCACCAAAAGATGATCGCGAGAAGATGCTGCGACGGGAATTGGTTGACGTGTTCACGCTGGAAGGCATCAACCCGGCGAACGCGGTGTTTAATCCCGAGAAGCTGCTCTGGCTCAACGGCGAGTATATTCGCGAGAAGACCAATCACGAAATCGCCGTGCTGGTGGCGCCGATGTTGGTCGAGAAGGGTCTGACCACCAAGTACTATCTCGAAACGCGCTGGCAGTGGTTGATGAAGGTTGTCGGACTACTTAAGGAACGCTGCAAGTTATTGACCGATTTTGTGGAAATGAGCAGCTACTTCTTTACCGATAACTTTGAATATGACGCCAAAGGCGCTGCGAAACACTTTTCTCCCGAAGCAGTCAAGCTTCTGACGGCGCTGGCCGAGAAGTTTGCCGCGGTGAGCGAGTTGACTGAAATCAAGGCTGAGGAGATTGTTCGCACTTATGCCGAGGAGTTGCAGGTCAAGCCGGCAGTCTTGATCCACCCGACGCGACTGGCGGTGACAGGATTGACAGCGGGACCGTCACTGTTTGGACTATTAGAAGCAGTCGGCAGGGACAAGGTCTGCGCGAGGATTAAGCGGGCGATTGTATATATAGAAAGCGCAAAATAAAAGGAGACCATGATGATGGATAAGAAAAAAGAGTTGCAGGAAGAGATCGAACACCTCGAAAAAGAGTACGGGCATGTGCAGGCAAAGCCGGTGCCAGACAAGAAGAAGGTCGATCACCTTTACAAACGTCTCAAGAAAGCCCGCAAGGAACTGAAAGAACTCGACGAGAAGAAATAATAAGCGGGTGCCAGACCTTGGCATTTGATCTGCAGGGGCAACTGGAAAGTTGCCCCACTGTTTTTTTGTGACCACTTTTTGCCTGGGGGATTTACCAAGCACTTCACGGTCTGACCATTTGGCCGCCAGGATATCATGCTGTCTACGACAAACAGATACCGGGAGTTACCTTGGGGGCAACTCCCGGCCAATGCGTGTAGGGGGCAAAACACGCTAACAGGGGGGATTTTCGGATTTCAAGGCCGGAGGCAGCGACCGCATCGTGACACATAGCCTCCGAAGACGTAGCCAATGAACTACGCGATATTCAAAATGTCAACTACCTCATCGTGATTTTTGTGACCGAACACCGCCGGTCTAGATGCTCTTGAGACGGCAGCTTCCAGATTGCATAATCAGATCATCAACAATAAGTTACAGCCTTAGTCGAACACCGGATTGCCTCTTTGATGTGGCAAAAAAACAACCCATCTGTTTGCTTCGAGTATATATTCGAATCTACATAAGTATGTTACAAATTGTGAAAAAGTCAATAGTTTCGTCACGAAAAGTTGCGCCCATAGACGTAATTTTCATTTCGGGCAAGCAGCGCAAGGAATTGCACCATGCAAAAAGATATACTCGACCAGATAGACAGCGTCCGCCACATTAACGTTTAGACTACAGTTGGCATCCCCCGCAAGCAAGGGTGAGGGGGCTGGACCGCCGCTAAAGATATAGGAGATGAGATAAACCGCATCCGCGATGTTAATCTGCGCGCTGCCATCGGCGTCGCCGCAAATGTAGCCGATTGCGGCCGCATAGCGATCGTGCGCCGAAGCTGCCGAATTTCGCAATGACAACGGATCCGTGCCGCCGATCATGGCAAAAGCTGCTGTGTCTGATTGTCCCGGCGCCAGATTGAACGGCCCTGTGGCAACGCAGTATGATTGGTCGTAAGCTCCCGTACCGGCCGTGTCAATGAGGCCGTGAGTCAGGAGGTTGTATTTCACCGCTTCACTAACCAGACTGCCGGAGGTGTTGTAAATGACGTTAAGGTTTTGGATCGCATAGAAGGTCTGGACACCTTCGGAATTCAGCACTGTCGTGCCGCGATATCTGGCGCTGCCGTTCTGCCACATGTAGCCAAGACCCAGATCGCGAGCAAAACCACTGCGGTCGGAACCGCCGCTGCCCCAGGGGAAATCCCAATCGCAAAACAGCCCGACATACATACCGCCGATGCTGGTCGGCGAGTTGTTAGTAATGATGTACTGCAAAATGACATACCGCGAATCGCTGGGCGAATTAATGTAGCTGGCAGAGAGTTGCTTTACGGTAATGCCCAGAGGATTTTGCGCATTCTCGTCTGTAAACCGACAGGCGGTCTCCACATCTCCCAATTCGCCTCCGGTAGACAAAATCAGATTGCCGCCGGGAGCGACGACAAAATCGATATCAACATTGCCGGTCAGATTCATGACGCCGTCGGAGACATGGCTGCTGTCAACCCCGATCATCAAACCGCACTGAAAGAGGTTGTTGCTGCCGTTGGCGGGATAGACAAACCCCGCGCCGCCGCGAGGAGAAATCGATTCTGGCGATAGACCATAGGTACCGTAGTTGCTGACGGTGAAGCTACAACTGTCGGCTATATGTGTATACGAAGATTTGATGAGTGAACCACCGACCACAAAATGAAGTCGCATGTTCTTCTGATAGGCGCCACTGTTGCCAAGCAAATGCAAGTTGACAGTGAGAACGGTTCCTTCCGGCAGCGCCGGAGCAAACTGCAATCGGAATGATGACGTGATGTTGCTAGAACTGGCGTTTGTGGCGAGGTCGCCAAAACTGGCCACGCCAGTGACAATCGTAACTCCGGCGTCTGGGTTATCCAGTTCGCCTGAGACATTGACTGCGTTGACACCAGAATTCCGCAACGTCACAACAACATCCGCTTGCTGCCCCGAAGCGACTGAATCCGGACTGACCGCCTGTACATATATGTTTGTCTCGTTGTTAGGCGGCAGCAGAGCCATTGCTGCCGGTATGTTGATCAGCCCCCAGCCGAATGTGTTGTCTTCTCCGGGAGTGCCCTTATCGATGGCCGAATTCATCAATGCCGCTTTGATTTCCTCGACCGTAGTATTCGGATTGTACTGTCTCAGCAAGGCTACTGCGCCGCAGACGTAGGGCGCTGCATAGGATGTTCCGGTCGCGTTGCTGGTATAAGGAGTGTTGAGATCAGGGTAGGTCGTTCTGATTCTATAGCCGGGCGCCACTACTTCCGGTTTGATTGAAACGCCGTCGCAGTCAGACGGACCGCGACTTGACCCTGACCAAATAGAATCCGGATTCGTCGGACTAACCGCACCGACCGCAAAATTGCTGTACGGTGTGCTTGCCCGGTTGGCAGGGTTACGCAGGGACATCGGACCGGGGCCTGAATTGCCGCAAGAAAAGACGACTACCGTGCCAAGCGCTTCAAGATTATCGATTGGCGTCCAGAAAACGTCGCGACAGCCAAGGCTACTCTGTGTAAAACCCCAGGAATTGTTGAGGACATCTGGCACGTCTTCTATTGTGTTCAGATCGCCGTCGGGGTCAGCCGCCCATTGGAATGCTTCCAGAAAGTTTGCGTGTGGAACGTCTATGACCATAGCGCTGATCCAGTCGGCGCCAAACGCTACTCCGACGGTGTCTCCGGTAGCGTCATCCTTTCCAACCATCACACCCATTGTCGTGGTACCATGCGCCCCGCTTGACAGCGAGCTTTCCCAGTGGGGATAGGTCTGGCCGTAGATGGGATCAAACCAGCATTGCTGTGCCGAATAACCGTGATTGCCGTGATAGGAATTCTTCAGCGCCGGATGATCTCCATTTATACCCGAATCAAACGAAG
Organism: uncultured bacterium; assembly: GCA_903903945.1. Taxonomy (GTDB): domain Bacteria; phylum Zixibacteria; class MSB-5A5; order CAIYYT01; family CAIYYT01; genus CAIYYT01. The sequence goes on from CAIVAP010000226.1 coordinate 20,602, forward strand.
CGATCAGCGTCCCTACGCCGGTGTAACCGAGCGCCCACATACTGTCGGCGCCGATGGCATGAAGACCAACAAATGCACCCTGGCCCTTTGAAGAATCGTATGTCGTCTGACTTTGGGGATAGTAGAACGACTGCATCGGCAAGTCTTCAGCGATCACCTCTATATCCGAGCGTTCCTGTAACTCGCTGAGAAATTTCTTTGTTGCTTCGACTTGCAGAGCATTGGCTATCCAGTAAGCTTCATAGGACTTGACCTCGCCGCGCCCTAAGCCCCCGTCCAGCAGTAGCTTGATACTTGCCTGATCGGTGCTGGCAGACGTACGCAACTGCTCGACAAGAATCCGGTGAGTTACCTGTCGTGTCTGTCGCAGTTGTTTCTGCTGGGTGGCAAGAGCTTGGACGTCCAATTGGACGCGCATAAACACCAGCACTGATGTAAAATCCCCGTCGGATTCATTCGAGAGTGTTGCCGCAAGTTCGTCTGTCAGTTGGGCAGACATGCCTGTCGTCACCCAACCGAAAATCCCCCAGCAGGCAACAATCAGCAAGAAGAGTCTCATTTTCATAGTCTTATCTCGGTTTGGTTAGTGCCCTACAGCCTAAATCAATGCCGAAGCTTCAGAAACCGCTCGGCAGGAAGTAGAAATCTGTGTCGCAGTAAGCGACACCAGACAATTTAACCTATTTGCCCGAAAAGTCAATGCTTTTGCTGCCAGCTTGGCACTGCACAAGCCAGACAGACAGGGAGGCTAACTGTTCAATTCGAATATCAGCCGCAGGCCATCAAGAGTGATATCGGGCAGTACCTCGGAGATATACTTGGACTTTGGCGCGATCAGCGGCGCCAATCCGCCTGTAGCAACGACTTTGGGGTGTTTTCACCAGTGCCGGGCAATGCTATCGATGATGTAGTCAGTCTGCCAAATTGATCAAAAGCGGCGACGGCATCGCAAATTCGGTCGGTGCCGACCTCTGACGGTTGCGGATAATCGAACGTGATATTGAGTTTGAGCCGGGGGCTGACAAAGAGCGGTTCGAGATGGTAGTAGTCTTCAGCCATGCGACGGAAGACAGCCTCAAGCCTGGGCACGACCGATGCGATTACCATCGCGTCGAACGAAGGCAGCCGCTTGAGGGGGTCTTCGCCTGGTTGAACCAGAGGGCACGCTATCGCGGAACGATCAAGAACCAGTTTCAGGCGTTGATACAGGCCTTCGCTTACAACCTCAAACGTCTGATCAAGATCGAGACTGATCCGATTGCCCTGATCGAGGTCTAAGGGGAGCAGTCTGTCCAATAGCACCCCGGGGCGGTAAGTGAGGCTCGAAAAGCCGAGAACCAGCCGCAAAGAGAACCCGCCAAACTGCAGAATCTCCCAACCTGACAACCACCCAGACCCACTGCATACCTGTTTCCGGTCAAAATCACCGTTTTGCAGCAGTCCCCGAAGAATCCCCGCGTATTCACGGAAGAGCTTCTCTTGCTAAGACGGGTATATTTATAGACAGTATAGAAGATGGTTAGTCAAATGTCAAGCAACAAGCGTCAGTAAATGTCGATCCTTAGTGCGATACCCCGCTTTCGTAGCAATTCGATATAGCGGGTCGTATTGATGCCGACCTCTGAGCGCAAAGTACCGCGATGAGTAATCGTACCCTCGGCGATCATTTGCATCACAATGCCGGCGGAGTATGCCGTGGTGCGCTGCATGGCGCTGTGACCGGTCGAAACGTCAAGATAGTCTTCGATTGTGTAAGTGACTTTGCCCGGCTGGCCCTGTTTGGTGCCGGCGACTTCGCCATAGAGAAGAATCACGTCGGGCGCGTTTTTCGGCAGGCGACGTGAGAGAACTTCGCGCAACATCCGATCGGGGCTGATTATCGCATTTTGTATCTGATACGGAGTTTCGTCCGCCATGCCGAGATCGAAAAGGAATTTGATCTTCTCGACGTGTCCGGGATAACGGATGGTCTTGTAATCGAGATTGCGAATTTTGCCCTCGTAAGTGTAGGGCAACGTCGATGCACCACCGGAGGTGTGAAACGCTTCCAGTTTCGGGAAGTTCGGCGGCATAGACAGCTCTTCGACTTCGGTCAGACTCTCCAGTTTGGTCAGCTTGCCATCGCGCAGAACAACAGTTGGCTCACGGTATTCGTTCAGTAATCCTTCGGGTGAAAAAAAGATTGCGTAGTCCAGCGGTGGTTGGGGATGCTGCGGCAGACCGCCAACACGCAACTTGACAGAGTCGACGGAATCAAATCTGGCGATACCATCGGCGGCCAGAATCGACGCCATCCCGGGAGCCAGACCGCAATCGGGAATGACGGTCAGATCGGCTTTGGCGGCGCGGTCAGACATGGCAAATTGCTGCTCGACGATCGTGTTGTTTCCCCCCATATCGATAAAATGCGTGCCGTTGGCGATAGAGCAGTCGGTCAATAACGCGTTTAGCTTGTAGGTTGCGGCAGCGCAAGCAACATCAGTTGCCTTGAAAAACGGCTCGACAAACTTGCGGTCAGTCAAATCACCTTGATGCGTTTGGACCTTGTCGCCGGCAATGCCGACCAAACGCGAGCGATCGATGTCTAACACAATGATTTTGTTAGGGTTAGCGAATCTGCGCAGATCATATACAAGCGCCTGAGCCATCATGCCGGCGCCACAAATCAAGAATGTCGTCATCTCTCCTGTCTCCTCTATCGTCTCTTCCTCACCCTTTTGGGGCCGGTTTCTCGCAGTCGGTCAGCCTATGAATCTTCCCAAGCCCCATCATCTTGAGTATAGCGGGACGAATGATGGTTGTCAAGCGCCAGCAGGAATACGGGCGCAATTTGGGCGGTCGAATGGAAACCCCGCAGCTTTTCGCAAAATTTTTGTTGCGTAAGGTGCGTACCAGTATTATATTAGACTTGAGGTACGCCTCAGTTGTGTATCGACAGGGGAAGCTCTTGACTGATTCCATTGGGTGTATCAGTGAAGTAGGAGAGGACAGCTTCCCCTAATTGTTTTAGTATCTTCCGCCTTCAAGTGAATTTCCTCGCAGAATCCAGCGATTCTCTACTGTGGTTATCCTGTTTCTCGTTGCAAATGAGAAGACTGTTGCTTCCTCCAACAGTCTCTAACAATTTTAGTTGATCCTGTTTTCGAGTCTATTCAATTGGTAGTGGATTCGACCGATACTACTCTTAGACGGCCTTTAGCGAAGCGAGAAACGATCTTTTATGAGAGCTGTAATCACTGTCTGTGCACTGCTGTTCCTGGTCCCGGCTGCCCTTCCGGCGAACCCCAATAGTCAATTCGCATTCAGCTACGAAGGCAGCGCACTCTGGAGGTTTTTTAACCATGTCGTTTTGCAGGATGATTATGCTTTCTGCACGGCCAGATTCGGGCTGATCGTATTCGACATCAGCGATTCGACTGCGCCGACACCTATATCGAGAATGTATTTCCCCGATGGCCAGCGCCAGAACATCACGGTCCAAGGGAATAGCGTTTATCTGTCGGACGGCACGGCGGGTCTGCGAATTATTGACGTTGCTGACATCCAACACCCAAGGCAAGTTGGGCAGTACGATGCCACGGCAGACGTTTTGAGTACTGCAGTCGTTGGCCATCATGCATACCTCGCTTTGTGGGGACAAGGACTAAGAATTTTGAATGTCACCAAGCCCTCGGCACTGGTTGAGGAAGGACTATGCGATACCGCACGTGAAGCGTATGACGTCAAGGTCGTCGATTCGCTAGCCTATGTCTCGACCTGGAATGGTGGATTTCAAGTAATCAGCGTTGCCGATTCTATGTCGCCCGTCCTCAAAAGTGACTGCCTCATTATCGACTGGCTGCAGGGATTTGCTATCAAAGACAGCATCGTTGCCGTGGCGCGCGGCGGAAACGGCTTGCAGCTATTCAATATTTCCGACCCCGACCACCCGATGGCCGCCGGTAGCTGGAACAGCCCCGGTTTATCACACGACGTCGCAGTCGAGGACACTTTCGCCTATGTCGCCGACGACTACTACCTGCAAGTGTTGAGTATCGCCAACCCGAGCGCTCCCTACCCGCTGGCAGCGATCTGGCTGCCGTTCAACAACGATTTGGCATTGCGCAACCACTGTGCCTATGTTGCCACGCAGGACTCATTAGTGGTCGTCAACGTGGCGCTGCCGTCTGATCCTCAGATCATCGGCAGATACTTCGCAGGACAAGTTTCTGTAGGAGTTGCGCTAAAAGGCAATCTCGCCATCTTAGCGGACGAAACCGGCAGTCTGCAAGTTGTCGATATTGCAAATCCCAAGAATCCCATGCCTGTCGGCAGTGTGTCTACTTATCGAGCGAGGGACGTCGTGATTGCCGGCAATTATGCCTATGTTGCTGATGATGCAGAGGATTTGAAAGTGTTTGATATTTCGGTTGCCCGGTCCCTGCATTTGGAAGGCGCCTGCAGCGATCTGCCGGGACAAGCCCAGCAAATAGCAGTATGCGACTCGGTTGCGTATCTGACTTCTTCCAACTCCTCGCTTGAACTAGTGAATGTCGCCCGCCCCGATGCTCCTTTCCGTATCACCGGCTTTCCGATCAGCGGCAACTGCTGGGGAGTAGCTGTTGCCGGCAATTTCGCCTATGTCGCCAGTGACAGAGGCGGGTTGACCATTGTGGATGTTACCAATCCTCAAGCGCCGCACCTGGAAGGGGTATACTCCTCTGCCAACGGCGCGACCGGAGTGGCTGTTAGAGACACTCTGGCTTATGTCGTAGCTTCGGATGGAATTCTCCACATCATCAATATTGCCCGACCGCAGAGTCCAACATTTGTAAGCAGCTTTGCGAGGTCCGGCCACCTGTGGAATATCACACTATCTGGGAAATACGCCTACATCGGCGGAGAGACCGATAGTATCTGGGCGGTGGATATCAGCAATCCGCAGATCCCGACGCTGGCAGGCGTCTACAAAACCCCAGGGCAGACGCGAGATATAGCTGTCAGTGATAGCAACGTCTATGTTGCCGATTACTACGGATTTCTGGCGCTGAACAATGGAATCACCGTCGACTACGCCTGCGGTGATTGTGATGGCAGCAAAAGCATCAATATCGCGGATGTCGTCTACCTGATCGCGTACATCTTCGGCGGCGGTCCGGCTCCGGTTGACGTGAGACATGGCGATACTAATTGCAGCAACAACACCAACATCGCCGACGCGGTATACATGATCGGCTATATCTTCGGCGGCGGGAACCCGCCGTGTGATGGGTGTCAGTAGCTGGTGAGAAGTCGTCAGCAGTCGCGGGTGTTAGCATGCTAAAATCACTGACTGCCTGATGGCAGCAGCAAAGACGATTTCGATGCCCGTACCAAGACCCCACTCGATTCCTTTGCGTAGGTGCCTTAACGATCGTTCTGTGGGAGATTGAGATTGCCGCTGTTAAACTTGACCAGCTTTTGCCAGTCGATTGAACCATTCGTGCAGTAATCAGCTATGAATTCCTGGGTGAAGAGATTGATAACGCGAGACTTCTGACGGTAGAATTCGTCGTTATGGTTGCGTGCTGTACGACCAAGCGGTTCGATGATGTCGGCATACAGTTCTTCGCTACTGCTTATGGAGTACCGGAAGTTCTGGCCAACAATTTTGCGGTACCCGCGCGCGAGAGTGGTTCGGGTCTTGCTGTAACCCTGTCCCTCTTTCAAGGAGACTACGTGTTGATTGCCCCGGTAGGTGAATACCGCCTCGTGGTCTCCAGGCGCAGATTCAGTGCCCCGTTTTGCTTTGCTCACGATGAAGAGCGCGATATCGTCAAGGAATTGTCGAAAGATTGTCTCGTCAAAAGATGATACCAAGTCTTCGAGAACGCTCTTCATCAGGTCACCCGCAACCAAGATGCTCCTCGCCTTGAATAGATGCAGACCCTTCTTCTTCAGAACTTGTCTTAGCCTGATTTCCCGCAGAGATTTGCAGCGCATGTGATGAAAGGTAACGACACCTTTGTTCACATGAGCTTCGATCGCCTTGGCATTGACGTATTTCACACTATCCTCCATAGCAACCAACATTGACTAATCTTCTCGCGAGAAACTTTGCTGTATTTCGCTTCGATGTCAATCACATTGCGGGGAAAACTCAGCCATCAGGCAATCACAGCAAATGTGGCCGAGTCTGCGATTAGATCTATTTCCTGAAGATTCCTAGATCCTCCTCAAGTAGTTTGTAGTGTCGCTTCCTCTTAAGAAGTCCTTCAACCATAGCAAGGTCAATGAATCGGACTTGGTGTGCGATTTCATGGAAAGTGCCCGCAGTCAGCTCATCGAATTTCGCTTTGTCACGAATTGCTGCAACTAAGTAGATGTGGCTGTTCCATAAATCGTAAGCGTGTTTAAGTTTCGCCAGAGCGTGATAGATGTCTCCGCCGATTTGCACTTCGAACGCAAGTGTGGGAACAGAACGTTCAACCCTCCGCCACACGACATCAAGCCTTGTACTCTCAAGGGGGTACTCCTCTTGCGCCACAAATCCCTGAATCCGGCCGATTTCAACTAAACTAGACTTTGTGGCAGCGTGATCAGCCAGACCTGATGAAGGGGAAACCTCAATCGTTGGCCCTTCGCTTCTGGGCGGAACCACGTTCAACGGACGCAGACCCAGTGCGATGCGCGAAATGTCCACTTCTTCACAAGGATAACATTGAAATACCATCCTGGTTATCATCAGCAGATCATGAGAAGTGTAGCGGCTGGATTTCCAAAGTGTGGGTGGTAAACAGTATTCGACGTCGAACTCAAATCGTAGCGGCCACAGAACCTCTTGCCTCTTCAGCTCTTCAGGCCACAGGGGTATTGTCTGTTTGAACTTCCGCGCAACGTAGCCACATCCGACGATTCCGTGCACGGGTTTGGACACATAGAACAGCAGGCCGTCTCCTTCCCGAAGCATGTTCCAAAGCGACCGAAGCTCTCGAAAGTCTTTCAATCCCCAGATGTTGTTTAATTCAAATGCCACATGCCAGTTCTTTTCAGAACCGACTACAAGCCAAAACTGCTGCATCCATCATCCCTTCGTGACAATGTTAAAGACCCTCAAGCGTTAACTAAGATTCTCGTCTTCAGAATCACCTAAACATCTCCCTTGCTTTGACGATTACGATGTCTTCGGGCTTCAGGTTCAAGTCGAAGGCCTTGATCTGATCGTTGATCGATTTCAGATCGCCTTCGGTGGAGCCGGAGGGGAGTTCGAGTTTGGTGTCGGCGCTGAGCAGTTCCTTTTTCATCGCTTCGCCGTTTGAGACGACCGCCACAATCAGGACATGATCCGGGTGTAGGTGATCAAGCGCTACTGATTGCATTTCGCTGTGCGGGACCTTGTTGAGGCTTTCCTGATATTTATCCACGAAGCCGGGCGTCTTGTACCACAGTTCATCCAGTCGCATTCCGAGTTGTTTGTCGGGAGTCTCCATCAGGAAGGCGTACTGGTTGGCGACATAGGCCTGCACGCGATCAAAATCATCCTGTGAGACCGGCGCAGTTGTGAGTTTGGTCATCTCCGACAGCATCAGTTTGGTACAGAATTTGCCGTTGGCTTCCTTGGGATAGGTCATCATGTGAAAATACTGGTCGCTGCGAACGACGCCGTTGTCCATCAATTTCGACCAGCCCGCCTGACGAAAATACTCGCAGTAGGCATAGGCGCCATAGGCCAGTCCGCGTTGCTCGCGGATAGTTTGAGAAAGCCGGCCAAACGCTACGCGATGTTCGCCGAGATAAGCGGCTAACAGGCGCATCGGGAAATAGTCCGGATTGGTGCGGTTGTAATCGACTACATGCCCGATCCGCAGTTGCGTTTGGGCGCGGTTTTCCTTTTCGACCAAGATTACGCGTCGCGTCTTTTCAACTTTCAGCTCTGCTGCCGAACGAATCACCTGCCCTGACGGCATCTTGCCCAGATCGGCTTCAAACCGCTCGACGAGAGTGTCCTCGACAGCGCCACTGACTCCAGCGAGGATATTCCCCTGGAGATAGTTGTCACGATAAAAGCGGTAGGCGTCATTGCGAGTGAAGCCTTTCACGGCCTCTTCGGTGCCCTCGACCAAATGACCATAGCGGTGCCCCTCAAACAGCTTGTTCTCGAACACTCCCAGGGCCAGACGGCTGTCGTCCTCGCGAATGGCGTTGATCTGGTCAAGTTGCTCCGATTGCATTTTCTTGACCTGATCCTCGGTGAATGTCGGCGCCGTAAGAATTTCGCGAAAGATCGAATAGAATTCTCCGACCTTCTCGGCCAGGGTTTTGCCGGTGATGACGACTACTTCCTTATCGACGCTAATTTCCATCTGCGCGCCGATCTGGCTGAGCTTGTCTTCAAGCTGGTCGCGAGCGTAGGATGTCGTCCCCTTATTCAGCAAATTGGCAGTGAAATATGCCAGCCCCGGCTTGGCCGCCGGGTCCATCGCCGAACCGGCGGAGATCATCACCCGGAAATAGATTACCGGCAATCCCGGCTTTTTCAGAACGACTACTTGTTCGGTTTTCGATTGTGCGCAGGAGACCAGCGGGAGCAGGAGAGCAATCGACACTGCCAAGCAACCGCAATACTTTATGATCGATTTCATGATACTCACCTCAAATTCCGCTCTTCGGCACCAGAGTCACCACGGTGCGATTGAGATTGTCAAAGGTTTCGGTGGCGGCGGTGCGAAGTTTCTCGGCAGTGATGGAGCCGTATAGATCGTAGAGCCGCATGAGGTTCTTCCAGTCACCGGTGATCAAGTAGTAGTAGCCGATTGAGCCGGCAATACGCGAGGGGCGATCAAGTCTGTAAACCAGATTCGCTCGCAGGTTGTTGCGCACGCGATCAAGCTCTTCCGGCGCTACCAGCTTGGTCCTGAGTTGATCCAACTGCCTGTAGATCGAATCGCGAACCTGTTCCAGAGTGAAGCCCTTTTTCACGCGCGCCGTAACCGTAAACAGCGACGGATCCTTGCGCATGTCCATTTCGCCCGCGATATCTTCTACCATTGAGAGATTGTTCTTGAGTTCCCGAGTGAGCCGCCCCGATGCCGAGAACAGGAGTTCGTCAATCATGTTGAGCGCAGCCACGCTTTCGAGATCAGCCATTGCGGAAGGTACGTGGAAACCGATTTCGATGGTCGGCACGGTTTGGTCGTCTTTCCAATTGAAGGCTTTGATCCTTTCTTCGCTCTGACGTGGTTCGGGGGTGATAATCGGAGAATAGGGTTCGGCGCGCTGCCAGCTCCCCCAGTACTTCTGTACCAATTCCTTGGTCTTGGCAACATCGACATTACCGCAGATGACCAGTACGCAGTTATTGGGAACATAGAAATGCTCCTTGAACTCCTTGCCGTCCTCGAAGGTCATTTTCGACTCGAGGTCTTCCTCCCAACCGATCGTCGGGTGCTGATAGGTGTGCGCCACAAAAGCCAGCCGATAGAGTTCGATGCCGAGGAAATCGCCCGGATCCTCCATCCCACGACGGCGCTCTTCCTTGACGGGACCCAACTCGGTGCGGAAGGTTCCGTTGGTGAAATTGAGGTTCTTGAAACGATCTGACTCGATATCCAGCATCTTATCCAGAGACTTGCCTTCGGCATTGATGAAATAGCAGGTGAAATCGTCGTTCGTGTAGCCGTTGTTTTCGGCACCCAGAGGGGCGATCTGATTGGCATAGTCGGGGTATTTTTCGGTGCCTCGGAACATCATGTGCTCGAACACATGTGCCAGACCGGTGATACCGGGGCGATCCTCATCTCGAGAACCGGCATTAACAAAGGTTTGCACGCTGACCGTCGGCACGGTTGTATCGCGGCAGATCAGCACCATCAGTCCGTTGTCCAGCGTGCTCTGATCGACATTGAGAGCCAGTCCGGCAGCAACGCCTGCCGGCGCCAAAAGCACCAGCAGGGCGCCGCCGAGCAATAACAGTCTTTTCATTCGTCCTCCTGTGAAAGCAAGATAGTTGACTTGAGCAGAAGCTATCACCCAGAGAGGAAAGCGTCAAGACAAAACCTGACGTCAGTGATGATAAGGTTGCCACAAGTCGGTTTGGGGCATCGTAGGTGCGAATTTATTCGCACAATTCCGACTTAGTGCGGCGTGCGAATAAATTCGCACCTACAACCTCGGTTGGAAGGATCGATTGTTGAAGGTGAGCTATGAGTGACAATCGACGGAGTTAGCGATCACGCAAGGGGTCGCCGAAGTCTGCCTGAGCGAGTTCTTGAATGGCCGAGTTGATGTTGGCCACCGACTCGTTGAGATCGCCGGTAAGCCGGGCTATTTCCCGCTGCGTCTCCGGATAATCATGAATCAACGCGGCAACCTGGACCAGAAATTGCCGGTCATCCTCCCCCGGCAACGAGAGCACGAAGTTATTGAGCAGATGAGCCGCAAACGACGCCGCGAAAATACCGATTCGGGGATCATCGCTTTCGACAAAGAGACCAAAGCGCGACGGGTCATCATCGCCGGCACAATCGTCGCCTCCGTTGCTTGGCAGACCGATGCCTTCGGGCAGGTATTTGGCTGCCAAGAGCAGATGGTCGATTATCGCAACTCGATTCACAGTTGATTCGTCTCCTTGACTAAACTTGCCTTGCTCGCGCCACCCTGCTAATGCTTTGGGCCCTGCCGGATCGGCCATCGAGATCACCATGGTCGAGAGATGATCCAGAGTGAATGGCGTGGGCAGATGATGGCAGCGTTACTACCAACCCGATCCCAAGCGATCCGCGTCTCTTGAGGATATCGGTCAGAGTCGTTAGCCCCTTGACTCCTGTCGTGGCGCAATTTCTGAACTATCAGAACTATGACGGATTTGAGGATGTAAGGATCGACCCACGAAGCAAATCACCTGTCGGGCAGACAGTTATCTGCAGCACCAATATGAACAGCCCTGTGCGACATCTGCGCACAATTGTCAGAGGGTGATTGCTGATTGGTCAGCGACGCACTATATTGTCGTCGATTTGTTTTTGCTAAGGAAGCAGCACGTGACTGATCTTTTTTCGCCGGACTCCGGTAAATCCGTTCGCACTAACGCCCCCCTCGCTGATCGCATGCGACCAGAAAAGCTGGAGGATTTCTGCGGACAGGAAGAAATTATGGGAGAAGGCAAACCGCTGCGACAGTTGCTGGAAAAAGGCAAAATCCACTCGGCGATATTTTGGGGACCTCCCGGTTCGGGCAAGACAACGCTGGCCTATTTGATATCGCGACATCTCAAGATGAAGTTCATCTTCTTCTCGGCCGTGACATCGGGAATCAAAGAGATCAAGCAGGTGATGGTGGAGGCCGAGCGTGAAGAGGCGTTTCACGGACGACAGACAATCTTGTTTATCGACGAGATTCACCGCTTCAACAAGAGCCAACAGGATGCGTTTCTGCCCTATGTCGAAACGGGAAAGATCGTTCTCCTTGGCGCCACGACAGAGAATCCATCGTTCGAAGTGATCGGGGCGCTCCTCTCAAGACTAAAAGTCTATCTACTGAGACCGCTTGGAGAATCGGAAATTGATAGGATCATCACTCGTGCGATAAAGGATGCAGACAACGGACTCGGCAAGCATAACGTGCCGCTTGATGACGACGCTCGCGCCTATATCATTCAGACTTCCGGCGGTGATGCGCGTAGGGCGCTAACACTTCTGGAGTTAGCCTGTATTTCCGACGCCGAATGGGAAGCGGGCAGGGCGCACATCACGCTTGAAAAGATCACGACGATTCAGCAGCAGAAGGTGCTGCTGTACGACAAGACCGGCGAAGAGCATTTCAATTCGATTTCGGCGCTGCACAAATCGCTCAGAGATTCGGATCCCGATGCGGCTCTCTATTGGCTGGCGCGGATGTTGGCCGGGGGCGAGGATCCTCTTTATTTGGCGCGACGGATGATACGATTCGCC
>CAIVAP010000227.1 GCA_903903945.1 uncultured bacterium
CCAGGAAGTCCCGCACAAGCGTCGGCATGCTTCTTTACACATTGCAAAGGCTTCCGGCAGGATTTCGTTCAGGTAGTTGTCGACCTCGGTGCGGAAGTTCTTCTTATATGTTTCTTTATCCCACTGCTCCTGTTCGGCGGACTGATTGATTTCGTTTTTCAGTTCGACCAATTCGGCCTTGAACTCCTTTGTGCGCTCGACAAATCTCGCGTCCGGCCAGTCTTTGAGTGTCTCAAAGATGCGGTTGATTTCGGCGACCAGCGGTGTAATCGCCTTGACATCGCGGTCGAATTTGCTACCGAAAATCTTGGTTATAATTGAAGTAAACGACATTGCCTGTTCCAATTCCTCTGCTGTTATACGGCGGCAAGATACGCTGGTTGCGAAAGCGCGGCAAGACAATAGTAGTATGAGTGCTTACTCTGTATCAGGCTAAATCCGGCGGTTGTCGTACAAGAGGTTGTCCGCAAGTCGGTTTGTGGCGTTGTAGTAGGTGCGAATTTATTCGCACAACTTCGATTCCATGTGCGACGTGCGAATAAATTCGCACCTACAGCATTAACGCCTCGCTGCATCTTCCGGGACAACCTCGACCAGACCTAACCCAACGACGAAGATGACGGAGTAGAGCGGCTATGATGCCGTGATGCCGGTCTACATCTGAGGTGTCTTGGCGGCCAAGGCGAAAGTCTTGTTTACCAAGTCCTGTGCAGCCTTCTGGTCGATCCTGCCGACCACCGTACACAGCACATTCTTGTCGACGGCGCAGAAGACCAATTGTCCTTGTTCGTTTTGGCCGGTCAACGCCTGGTAGCCGTAATCCATCAGATAGCTCTTGATCTGACCCTTGTCGTCGATGAATTCCTTTACCGCGATTGTTGGACCACCGTAGGGATTAAGTTGGATAAATATCTGCACCGTGTCGCTTCCCGAAAGATATTTCGCGCTAAAGAGATTGCTACCCCGTGTCTGCCCCTCGATGTCGTCCAGAGTCACGATTTCCGTATTAGGAACCATGCCTTCACGCGGAAACATCTGCAACTGCGCGGGCAACAGTACACTATCCGACAATTTGCCGAGCATCGCTTTTGCCGCCTGAATCAGGTCGGTCTCGGCATTGGGATTCGAACCGATCACGCGACCGACATGAACACCCTTGACGAAAACCAGCGTGTCCCGGTTGATATATCCCTGAGGCTGCAATTCGACGGGTCGGGCTCCCGGTTGACGCAGGAAGGCAAAGATCGCGAAGGCGCGCACCGGGTCCCTAAATTGCATGATTTCGAGTGTCAGCGTGTGAGCTTTGTCACTGGAGGCATACGTCGCCGTTGTCGCTTGCTGGAAGCCGTTGTACAGCATCTTGTCGGCGTTGGCGCCAAGATGATCCCAGGCCTTGTCGCGGTTGAAAGAGATTGGCGTTGCTCTCCGGACATAACCGGATAGCTCGCACTGGCCGGGTAGCAAACCACCAGAGGTATCATCGGAGGTCTTGGATTCTTGGCTGCTGCAAGAGACAAAAAGCAGCAGAGACAGAGTGGCGATTCCGTATCGCAATGATGCAGATCTCATGGGTCAATCCTCAGTTAACGAAACTAATAAAACTTCCAAATGCTCACAGCCAAAGTGTTGGCTATCTTCCTTCAGTGATGTTATGCAAGAGCCCGCCCTCAGTTCCCGGAAAGCACGAATATCACCATCACCGAAAGAAACCACAAGACAATATTGATGAGGATGGGGATATCGGACAGCAACACCTCGGTCGGGGAACCGCCTTTTTCCTCCTGATGAATCAGGTAAAGGTAACGGAAAACGCCGTAGAGTACGAAAGGAATGGTCAGTTCCAGATGACTAACGCCAAGCTTCTGTTTGATTTCGGGCGACAGCGTATAGAACGTGTAGGCTACCACGGTCGAGGCGGTCACGACGCCGATCAGTTGATCGAGGAAGTAAGGCGAGTATTTTTTGAGCGATACGCGGTGATTGCCGGCGTCCTCGCCGAGTGTGACCGTTTCGTGGCGCCGCTTGCCAAAACCGATAAAGAGCGCCAGCAGGAAGGTGCAGGCAATCAACCATGACGAGTTGGGAACGGCGATCGCGAACGAACCGGCAATCGCGCGGATTACAAACGACGCGGCAACCGCCATAACGTCAATGATCACGATCTTTTTGAGAACCAAAGAATAGAGAGTATTGAAAGCCAGGAACACAAGCGCCGTGTAGATGAAAGGACTTGGCATTGTGGACGTCAGCGCCAGCCCGATTGCACCGATGACTGCGGCCATTACCCACGCGGTTGGCGGCGATATTACCCCCGCTGCCAGTGGACGGCTTTTCTTGAGCGGGTGAGAGCGGTCGGAGTCGCGGTCGATGATGTCATTAACGATATATACGGCCGATGAGAGCAGGCAGAAAATGACAAAGGCATAAAACGCCCTGCTGACGTTGACCCAATCAGTAAACTCCCTCGCGAAAATCAGCGCGCCAAAGATGACGATGTTTTTGATCCATTGATTGGGTCTTAGCAGGGCAATGATAGAACGCAGTGACATGGTCAACTCCGAAAACCGGCCTGCTCCCCTCTTCTGGAAAACGCGACCCGAAGAACGGTCGCGGGCTACCTAGAGCGTGGCAAACGGGAGCGACTTGCGAACATCACCCAGGATATCCTGCATAAATCTCTCGGCCACTTTCTGACATTCCGCCGGGGTTTTGCCCCGTTGCGAAACGGTCAACCGAATGATAACGGCGTCGGTCGGAGAGAACAAGAGCGAATTTCTCACGAGATCGAACTTAAGGGCATATTCGGAGGCCAAATCTCCGGAGCGCGTGTGGAACCAGTAAAACATCTGGTTAACCTCGGCTTTGTGAGCAATGGTCATCCGGTTTACGGTTATTTGTCTTACGCCCAAATCAAACGGCACCCGCTCGAGACCCTCGACGACCCAGCCTCCTCCGGGAACGCAATGCCGAGGAGAATGAATTTGCGAGCCATATTTCTGGTCACGGAAGTAGGCGATGAACAGACCAACATATTCACCGTCAGCATTGACGAAGTCGCGCAACAGCACTTCAGACGCCTGTAACACGGACGCGGTCGCTTGGCTGACGGGGACGTCTTGACCCTTCCAGTCGCCAATTTGTAGCGGCATCGACGCCAAACTCGATGGCTGTTTCGGTTCGACGACCATGTAGCGCAGAGTAATCGCCAATAATCCAAACGGAATCAAGAGCGCGAGTAGAATAACGAATTTCTTCATTTCTCCCTCACCCGCAGAATCGAACTCAAGATCAGCAAACAGATTAGACTGAACATAAAAACGATCGTGCCGGAAAGCTCGTGCAGGAAATCCTCGGCAATTTTGCGTGAGATGCCATACGCGCCGATCGCGGTGACGGTGATGCGAAAGATATTGGCAGCGATGGCTATCGGAATGGTTGCAAGGAACAGAGTCATCGCTTTCCATTTCGTCTTCAAGGTGAGATACGATAGCAATGCGCCGAGCGCCAGCAGTGTTACGAGCGATCGCAAACCGGAACAGGCCTCCGCCACTTCCAGCGAGTAGTTGTTCGACAGATGGATGATATTCCCCTGCCGCAAATGCGGAATGCCGATGACGCCGAGTACACCGGCTGCGATTTTCGAGCCGAGAAGCTGCAGCGGAAAAGTTGCGCTGTAGTAAATGATGTATGGCACCGGAATCATAAAGAGCAGGAAAAAGAAGGCGAACCAAATCTCGCGCAAAAAACGGGGTCCCGCCAAGTACAGCGTGATACCGAAGAGCAATCCGACCATAGAAACCCGCGTCGTAAAGAACTCAGCGCCGGCGGTGCCCACAATAAACAGAGCCAACGACGCAATCGTTACAGGTAGGCCCCATTTGCCGGTCTCTAGGGGAATGGTTTTCAGAACCGCGCGCTTCTTCCAGATCAACCACGCCGAAACCGGGATGATCAAAAAGCCGTGACCGTAGTTGGGATCGTGGTACCAGTCGGAAACCAGATCGATCAGAATCGGCAGGTAGAGAATCAGAAACGCCGCGACGAGAACGAGTATCTGCCAAAGCGGAATCGCAGGCGTACTCTCCGAAGGCGCGTTGTTGTTTGCGGTACTGTTCAGGCTCTGATCAGACACGGCTGGTTAGCATCGCCTCACGTTTGAAGAATGTTATTGTCTTCTTCAGCCCTTCGCTGAAGTCAACGATCGGTTTGATGCCGAACTCTTTCTGAAGCTTGGACGCGTCGGCATACGAATGCTTGATGTCACCAGGACGGATCGGTGCAATTTTCGCTTTGATATTTTTCCCAATCAACTCATTCAGTTGATCCACCAGATCACGCAGCGTGTATTGCGAGCCGCACGCCAGATTGAATTCCCCCTGTCTGACCTTCTCCGCTTTGCAGGCAGTGAGCACCGCGTCAACCACGTTGTCAATATAGGTAAAATCGCGAGACTGCAAGCCGTCACCGAAAAAGACCGGCGCTTCGTCATTGAGAATCGAGGTGATAAACTTGGGGATAACCGCCGCATACTGGCTGTCCGGATTCTGATTCGGCCCGAAGACATTAAAATAGCGCATGGAGATTGCCGACATGTCGTAGAGATTAGCGTAAACACGGCAGTAGTATTCGCCGGTCAGCTTGGAGACGGCATAGGGCGAGAGCGGGTTGGGAATCATGTCCTCGCGTTTCGGCAGTGTCGGTGTGTCGCCATAGACGGATGAGGACGACGCAAACAGCAGCTTCTTAACCCCCTGACGACGCGCGCATTCGAGCACCGTCAACGTGCCCGAGATATTGACATCATTCGAGGTCAACGGATTTTCGACCGAGCGATTGACCGATGGTAGCGCCGCCTGATGCAGCACGAAGTCAACCCCCTTGCAGGCGTCCAGCGTCACCCAGAACTCGCGGATGTCCCCTTCGACGATTTCGATATCGGATTGAAATTCTCTGATATTCTGACGCCGACCAGTCGAGAAGTTGTCGAGGATGCGTACCTGCTCTCCGCGGCCAACCAGTTCCTTGACGAGATTGGAGCCGATAAAACCAGCGCCCCCTGTGACTAAGTATTTCATATTTCCATGTCCCGTGTATTTTGTCCTAAGCCCACAAATCGCTTTCGTTTGGGTATCGTCAGAAGCACTGTTCGCCTTGACGCTACCCGTGTCGCCCATCCGAAGGTCGCAAATCAGCTATCAGACTCTATCTTACACCGCATAATCGCTGCGAATGCCAGATGGATTGGCTTGAAACCAGTCGATGGTCTGTCGCAGACCCTGTCCGAGCGGTACCAATGGTCGCCATAGTAATACTTGTTGGGCCAGCGAATTGTTGGAAACCAGCCGCGCTACCTCGCTTCCTTCAGGTCGAACCCTATCAGCGTCCTCTCTAATTCTGAGTTTCCTACCAAGCAACACCGCGATTTGTTCCGCCAGTTTGCTGACGGATATTTCGGTGCCGCTGCCCAGATTGATTGTCATGCCAACAACACCATCAACTTCTGCGCCACGAATTATGCCTGCAACCGTGTCCGTAACATAAGTCAAATCCCGCGTCGGCGATGTTGCCCCGAGCGCTATTGTCTCAGACTCCAAAAATTGCATGATGATCGTCGGAATGATCGCACGTTGTGATTGCCGCGGACCGTAGGTATTGAACGGGCGGATAATCGTCACCGGCAGACCAAAACTTCGGTAAAATGACTCGGCCAGCATATCGGCAGCAATTTTGGATGCGGCATAAGGCGACTGCCCGACTTGGGGATGTTTTTCGTCAATCGGTACATACTGCGCTGTGCCGTAAACCTCCGAGGTCGAGATCTGCACGACCCGCGCAACTTGGTGCTCCCGACAACCGACTAATACATTGGTCGTACCGACAATGTTGGTGTCGACATATTCGCGTGGATGGATGTATGAATACGGGATACCGATCAGCGCGCCGAGATGAAAGACCGCATCGCAGCCTTTGACTGCGTCTCTGACTGCATCGCTATCCCGCAAATCGCCGGCGATGATTTTGATCTGCTGCCTGATTTCAGCGCGGAAGCTATCAATCCAGCCGTATCTGCCGGTCGAGGTATAGCGCACGAAAACGCGCACCTGACAACCCTTGGCAATCAACGCTTCGACAAGGTGACTACCGATAAACCCACCGGCGCCGGTGACAAGAACGGTTCTGTCTTTGAGATTCACACCGGCATTATGGCAAGATTCGACTGTTCGCGCAAGTGCATTTGCGGATGCAATAGCTCGCGTCTCGATCATACTGGACTTGCATGGCTCGCTCGCTATGAGTCTCATAGTTCCGAACACCTGTGGTTCGGACTGCAGCGTGAATGGAAGTCGGAACCGCAGGTGGTTCTGACCTACAAAACTACGCTACTTCTTTGCCTTCTACACAACTTTTGAAATTAACTCGAAATTCATCTTGACAGGCGAATTAAATTGCAGATAGCTTGTCGCAGAATAGGTAATTCCACAGGCCGAATGGGGAAGTATGCAAACTGCCTCGACAGATCTCAAAGCCTCTTCTGAATGTAGTTCAGTCAATAATTGTTGGGCTCATCACTTCAGGCTGCTGACAGCGCTCGTCTCCCTCGCTCTCGCTTTAGTAATCAGTAGTTGCTACGTTCAGACGCAAACGCGAAAACTGACATCTCCAACTGACGTCCACTCACTCGATCATGGCTCCCAATATATAAAGGCGCACATGCGCAATGGAGACGTCTATATCCTCTCCGGGTGGAGTCTTGGGGATGCGGATAAGAATGTATTTGGGAAAGGTGTCCTGTTAGGACCCAACCGTGATACTCTGGCTCAGGGAACGTTTACTGTTTGCATCGATTCTGTCGCGATATTCGAAACCAATGTGGTGAGCACATCACCGGCGGTAGCAGCCCTGGCGGTTGTCACTGCTGCATCTGTAGTGCTTACAATCTACTGTGCCGCCAATCCCAAGGCGTGTTTTGGCTCATGCCCGACCTTCTACGCCTGGGACGGAAAGAAGGAGATATTGCAGGCCGAGGGATTCTCATCAAGCGTGTTGCCGTCGTTGGAAAAAACCGATATTGATGCCCTCTACCGCGCGCAGCCACGTAACAGAAGATTCTCCGTGCGAATGACCAACGAAGCGTTGGAAACTCATGTTGTGCGTCATGTCGATTTGCTCGCCGCCCGCCGACCCGCGAATGGACGCGTGTTTGCGACGTCTGATGGTAAGTTCTGGGAGGCACTTTCGTTTGCACCACCGACACGATGTGTTGATGATAGCGGCGATTGCACGGCCAAGCTCACCGAATTTGACGGCAACGAGCGTTGCAGCAAGACGGATTCTCTTGATCTGACGGCTAAGGAAATCATCGATCTGTATTTTGATGACGCCAAGAGCGGTAAGCCAGGCATTGTGCTTGCCTGCCGGCAGTCGCTTCTCAGCACCTATCTGTTTTATCAGACGCTCGCATATATGGGTTCGTCAGTCGGCGATTGGATGGCGCGATTAGAACGAAGTCAGAAACTCAATCTCGACATCGCCGGTGGTGTCGGGACGTTTCTGGGGGGTATCGAAATATTGGCTGAAAATGTGAACGGTGAATGGATATCAAAGGGGGTCATTAAAGAGACCGGACCGCTCGCCTCTGATGTGCATCTGCTGCCGCTTCTAGACCTTCCGGAAGGCACTCGTCACCTGCAACTACGCCTGACCAAAGGCGCCTGGCGCATGGATTGGGTGGCCCTGACAAATCTGGGAGAAGCGATTACTCCACTGCGGTTGTATCCCTCGGCGGTGTTAGACGATTCCATCGAATCGCCGGACGCGTTGGATCGAGTACTCGACAGTGGCAAAGTGCTCACAACTTTCCCCGGCGATTCGTTCACCTTCATCTATGACTTGCCGGAGGATTTTGGGAACTATGAGTTATTTCTCGAAAGTCGCGGCTACTATCTCGAATGGATGCGTCAGGAGTGGTTGCCGGAGGAGAACCCGACACTTGCAATGATGATGTTCGCGAAACCACAGGAGTCGCTACGCCTCTTGGCGCCGCAGTATAAGCAAATCGAAGACTCGATCGAGACCGTCTTCTGGAATAGTCGTTATGCGCATTGATAGGATCGCCACATTGGTCATCGCGCTCCTGATGATCATGATTTTCGGGGGCTGCGCTGCCAACAACGCCACCAGAGGCTATCTTTCGCCCGCTTCAAAGGTGCAGCAAGAAGCGTATGGCGCATGGATAGAGGTAGACACACTCGTCATCTCCTCTGCGGAGCAGATAAGTGGTGAATTCATTGCCTTTCAGGGAGTGTCGGTTTATGTGCTCACCGCGGACTCGCTGGTAGTTCTGGAGAGTGAAAAGATCAGGAAAGCGACTCTCACCAGCTTTGATTCACAATACGGGATTCTCGCGATATGGACAATTCTCGGTGGAGCGTCGAGCTTCTCACACGGTTTTGGCGCTATTATTTCCATTCCGGTCTGGACCATTACCGGTCTCATTGCCACGATAGGGCAGTCCTATAGTCCGCGAACCACATATCCCGCTGAAGACTGGAGTACGCTATCCCGTTTCGCTCGCTATCCTCAAGGTGTCCCAACAGGTCTTGATTTGCGAACGCTCAAACCTAAGCAATAGTGAATTCTATTTCAGAATCGGCGATGGCGCTATTCCCCTTTGGTGATCGTGATTCCCCAGCGTTGTGGATTGTTGGGAGGATCGGCGTTCCAGTTGCCGAATGAGTGACTGTCGTCCGAGACATAGCGCGCGCGGTATTTGCCGGCGTCAAGCATAACGTAAGTATCAACTAACCGATTTTTATCCGCGCCCCCTGCCCACTTGCTCCTCCGGTAGGTCATCTCCCACACGATATCATCATCGACAGCATTCTCGATCCAGCCGTAGTCGGCCAGGTCGCTGCCGGAACCTTCACCCAGACAAACCACATGGACTCGCATCGGTTTGTCGAGGACGAAGACCTGCGACTCGTCGGCGTCATCACCGACATAGGTTATTTTCGCCAGTACATTGGCTGACGCTGTCTCTTTCGGTAGCTGCTTGATGACTGTCGGATCGAAGGCCTGGCCGGTGGCATAAATGCTGATTCCATAGTTTTTCTGATCGTAAGGTGGGCCGGAGTTCCAGTCGCCGTAAGCGTGTGAGTCATCGGTAACAAAGCCAAGCACGTAATCCCCCGCGGTCAGATGCACTATGTCATCAAAAGCGCGGTTTTTCGAAGCGCCGCCCGCGTGGTGCGTATTGCGCTCGGTCATCTCCCAGAAGAGATCTTCGTCCCCCACGCGTTCGATCCAGCCATAGTCGGCAAAGGTTTCGCTGCTTTCGCCATACTCACCGATGGCGTAGACGCGCACATCGCAGTCCTTGGCGACATGGAATGGTATGGTCTCAAAGAAGTCATTACCGGCGCGGACGATAGCAATCAGAGCCGCCTGAGAATAGGTGTCCTGATAGGGTTTGACATACTTAAGATCATCCTTGCGAAGGGCAGTAACACGGATGCCGTAGGCCTGTGGATTGTACGGGGGCACAGCGTTCCAATCGTCGTAAGTGTGGGAGTCGTCAGTTACGTAGTAGACGACATAGTCGCCCTTTGGTAGATTCAATCGATCGATCACCAGTTTATTCTTTTCGGCACCTCCCGCCAGATCAGTAACGGCCTCCGCCATCGACCAGACGCGTTTCCGCGTCTCGGCATTGACAATCCAACCATAGTCGGCGAAATCGTCGGCCATTCCGGCGTTTTCGCCAATGGCGGTAACCTCAACCTGCAGCGGTTGAGCCAGACTGAACCCTTTGGAAGCGTAAAGATCATTGTCAGGTTGAAGTATTTCGGCAATAACTCGGTCGGAACTATAGGCGCATTCGATGCGGGAGATGTCTTTGGTCTCGCCGGTGATCTCAAGCGAGTACTCACTAATGATGTCATCCCGAACATCAGTGCCATCTGTCAGGTCGTATACATCACCATTGATATTGATCTTGCCCTTTTCACTCTTAAGCTTGGCCTTCTGCTTTTCCAATGCCTTTTTCTGATCGCCAAGGTTGATCTTGAGCTTCTCCAATGCCTTTCCCAAACCGCCCAGATCGAACGAAAAGCCCGATATCAGCGAGGGCGAACCAGCGTAGAAATAAACTTCATAATCCCCCGGCTCCAGCTCTTGTGTGCTTTGATACTCGCGCAGATACTTGTCGCGTTTGTAGCGTTCGGTGTTGTCAATCGTCATTTCCCAAACCGGTCTGAGTGACCCCGAACGGATGATCCAACTGTACGCCGCCATCTGGTCGCGGTTAAACGCCGACAAAGCGCCAACAGCGTGTATGTCGATTGATGTTTGTTTGGTCACTCTGAAGGCGCGACAGAACAATTCCCCTTGGTGGAAGCTGTCGATCAGGAAAATGCGGTCTTTTGCGTATGTTGTTGCTGTAAATAGAATAAGAACAGTAGCGAAAATCAGTGAACCGAGGCGTCTGAAATCAAAAGCTGTCAGCATAAACCCGCCAGATTAAATGTCCCTCTGTGAGCTACGTAAAATGTCACCGGAAGTTGCAGACCGGTCTCTCTTAGAGAACGCGGCCAGATCGACTTTGAAGATATCACTGAAACAAACACGCCAGCTTGCCAGCCTGGTGGCATAGCGCGCGGCAACAACCTCGTTGCCGGTCGTAAGATAGTTGGTGATAAATCCCGCCGAGAAAATATCGCCGCAGCCCGTGGTGTCTGTGACTTTGGTGACGTGAGGAGCTGGAATCGATGTAAATCGAATGGTCTTGCCTAACCGCTGCATTATGAAACAGCCTCGAGCACCGCGTGTGACTATTAGGCAGCGTGTGCGGCCAAGCTGCCGTTTCAGGAAGTCCGTACCGGATATCTCGCCAGCCTTGTGACCGCTAAGCAGTTCGAATTCCAGTTCGTTCATTTGCGCAACATCTGCACAGTCCAGATACTCCTTCCAGTCGTCAGGACGTCGTAAGAAGCGACTGCCGTCTCGCCGTCGCCCCAGCGTGCGGGAATGAAAATCCATGTAGATATCCCCCTCATACCGACCGCGCAGCCATCGTAGATTTCTACCGCTGATGTCGGCGCCGGAGATGAAATTGATCAAGATCAACTCGGCATCGACGACCCCTTGCAACTGCCTGCGACTCACTCCACCGACCCAGCCTTTGAGAACTTCGTACTTACCGGCTGAGTCCCGGTAGCGCAAAACACAGTGATTGTTGGGCTTTGCGACAATACTCACTCCCTGCAATTCAAGCCGTGCAAGTTGCGCCAGCTTGTCCAATATCTGCCGCGAGCAGTCTCTGCCAACCTTCGCAATGGGACAAACAGAGAATCCGGAGGGAGACAGCGCCGAGAGCACGGCAAGATTGTACAGGATGCCGCCGTATCCCTCAAAACGACTGCCGTCGGCACGCGTAACCGTGTCGCGATTGATTGTGCCGATGACGGCAATCTTGCGGTTGCGCCCATTCTGGTTGGCCATGTTGTCAATTATGCTTCCATCCGAGCGCGACGCAACAGCGATTGTCAGCTTCTGTCACCAACGCGGTTGACTTCTTGGTGACCTACGATTATCGTAAGTCGGTATGAAGCTCGGATACGACGGCAAGCGGGCGGTCTTTAACATGACCGGGCTGGGCAACTACAGCCGGACATTGTTACGTTCGCTTTCTCTGTACTATCCCGACAACCACTATTTCCTTTATACTCCCGCATACGAACATCACCAGCGGTTGGACTTCTTGCGGCAGTCGACCAACATCTATGTGCGTACGCCACGGACTCTGATGTCCCGTTCCTGCAAGCCGCTCTGGCGCAGCTATCTGGTCACCCATGATTTGAAGAGCGACGGGATCGAGCTTTTCCATGGCTTAAGCAATGAACTCCCTTATGCGGTCAAACGTTCCGGAGCCAAATCGATCGTGACCATTCATGACCTGATCTTTTTGCGCTACCCCGAGCTTTATCCGCGTATCGACCGCAAAATTTACCGCTCCAAAGTCAACTATGCTTGTCGCACTGCCGACCGGATTGTAGCAGTCAGCGAGCAGACGCGGCAGGATATCATCGGATTTCTTGATGTCGATCCGGCACGGATCAAAGTGGTTTACCAGAGCTGCGATCCGATCTTCTACCAGTTTTCGGATGAGGCGCACAAGCGACAAGTGCGTGAAAAGCACGGTCTGCCTTCACAGTATATACTGTACGTCGGCACAATCGAACGCCGGAAAAACCTACTGAGCATAATCAAAGCGCTGCCATTACTCAAACATAGTCTCGGCGCGCATCTCGTCGTCATCGGACGCGGCCGAGGTTACAAAGAAGAAGTGCTGGCTTATGTTCAGGCGCACGGGCTGATCGCGAGCATTCATTTCCTAACCGATGTCTCCTTTGCCGATTTCCCGGCGATTTACCAGATGGCGTCGGCATTCGTGTTGCCGTCGCTATTTGAGGGTTTCGGCATCCCGATCACCGAAGCGCTTTGGAGCAATTGCCCGGTAATTACTTCGGCGGGGGCCTGTTTTGCCGAGGCCGGTGGTCCATCCAGCATCTATATCGCTCAAAACGATGATGCCGCGCTGGCGAATGCGATAGTGCGAGTATTGGAAGACGGTGATCTGGCGAAAAAAATGCGTGCAGATGGTTATGCGTATGTGCAGCGATTTCGCGATGAAACGACCGCCGCGGTGATGATGGGGCTATATCAGGAAATTATCTCGTAGATCAGCTTACTGACTTCTAACCAAAATTCGGATTTACGTTAGAATCACGGTATTCTTGCAACGAAAAGCGGATGACGGTTTGCAGGCCGACACGAATCAAATCGTTGTCTTTCAGCAGAGTTTGCTCGGTTTTGACTCCGTTGATCGTCGAGCCGTTGCGTGACAGATTATTGAATAAGAATGCATCCCCTCGACGGATAACCGCAAAGTGCGGGCGACTGATGCCAGAATCTTCCTCGGATAGAACAAAATCGGACTTGTCCTCATCGCGACCAACCCGAAACTGCACAGCTTCGGTGGCAAATTGACGCCCCTTGTCAGGACCTTCCTCGACTATGAGCAGCGGCTTGAGTGGCATAGGTACCCATTGTACACACCAACCGCCGTGAAATCAACGGATTTCTGGTGATTTCTGCTGGGACGTTGTCGAACCGAAAAACAGCCGATGTTGAGACTGTTGAAAGACCTCGGAATTGTCATTGCGAGGAGTCCCGCAGTTGCGGGACGACGAAGCAATCTGCGCGCCTGCATCGCAAGAGCGTAAATCGAGATTGCTTCGTCGTTTTCCCCACCCTGCATCACCTCTCCGCACTCCTCGCAATGACACGATTTGGACTTTTCAACACTCCCATGTCAATCACTTGCCTGCAAAGATCACAGCGATTTTGCCGATCTAATTCTCTGGGGGACCCAAACGAGGCGACAGAAGGAGCCTGATTGCGATGCACCCTGGGTTAGTTGGCGGTATTATCGGCAGCGTTATTGGAGTTGCCGGCGGTGTTTTTGGCACCTACTTCAGCATCAGGAACACCAACGGCCCGCTTGAACGGGCGTTTATGGTTAAATGCGTCGTGGTTACCTGGATAGCGGTCGCAGTTTTCCTGGGCGTGCTCCTAATCCTGCCGGTCGTTTATCGCATCTATCTCTGGATCCCTTATGGAGTTTTGCTTCTGTGGAGCATGATCAAGCTCAATCGCAAGCAGGCCGAAATTCGGCAACAGGAAGAAATGCAGCGGCGTCCCGAAAGTAGTTGAACTACACGGCGACAATCGTACATCCTCTCACCGGCTATCGAAGCCCGTGAGCGTTTCGGAATTGGACATCACTATTCCCGAGGAGGGCACATTATGAAACTCTATTACAACAAGACAGCTATTACCCCGATGGATGAAGCGCTGTCTCATTACGCTGCTGACGAGTTTGAATCGCCATGCCGGTCAACGGTTCCCTTGCTTTCGTGGCTGAAGCATGAACAACCGGCGGTAAGTTCACTGTTACGGGACATGGGTATGCCCATAGGCTACAACCTGCACCTCGAATACAAGGTCGAGCCTCAGAAAGGGAAAGGCCAGGCCTCGCATACCGACCTGATGATTTTATCAGGCGAATCCGCTCTCGCCATTGAAGCCAAATGGACTGAGCCGCGTTACGACACGGTTGACAAGTGGCTGAAAAAAGGAGCAAAGCCACTCAATCGCCGCAAGGTGCTCAAAGGCTGGCTGAGCTTGCTCCAAAAATATGCTCAACATACTCTACAACCGGAAGATTTCTCCGATGCTGTTTACCAGATGGTGCATCGTGCAGCCTCCGCCTGTGCAAAGGGGAAAATACCCAGCTTGGCGTATTTAGTGTTCAAGCTCTCACCTGACAAGAAACCAGCGGCTATACCGAAGCTCCGTGACGATCTTACGCATTTGTGGGACTTGCTGGGCAACCCCGAGGGATTTCCCTTCTATCTGGTTGAAGTGCAACTGTCACCGACGCCTGCATTCGAAGCAATTGCGTCACTGCCGAAAAGGAATAAGGTAACAGCAGAGCAGGTCAAGGGCGCTTTGTTGAGGAGTGATCCGCTGTTCTATTTCGAGAAGTATTGCTTAACGAGAGTTGGAGCCAAAATCATGACCCCCACCGGCTACAGCGAAGACCCCTTGATCGGGCAACCGGGCATCGCCGTTTCCGAGGGGGCAAAGGTATGAACGATGCTATGCGCATCTATGGCCTGGATTTCACCAGCGCCCCTTCTTCAGGGTCGTCTGCGGCAAAGCGTCTGAAGAGACTCATGCTCGCCGTCTGTACTCTGGAGAATGGCGTGCTTAGAGTCGACAGCTTTGAGCGTCTCAATGGAACCTTTACCGGCGATTTCTCCAAATTCGAAGCATGGCTGCACACGAAAGGTGAATGGATTGCCGGGTTAGATTTCCCGTTCGGACAACCAGCCCAGCTCATCGACGATTTGAATTGGCCGAAGACGTGGACTGGCTATGTGGGTTGGGTTAGCGAATTGGGAAAGAATGGTTTCGAGGATGCGATAAATAAGTACAGGGAAGAAAAACCACAGGGGCAGAAGGAACTGCGCAGGGAAACCGATTATATAGCCAGGTGCGCGAGCCCGATGAAGCTGTATTTTGTTCCTGTTGGAAAAATGTTCTTCCAGGGAGCCCCCCGCCTGTTACACTCGGGACTCTCCATCCATCCGGTGCGTGTTGTTGCCTCCGAAAATCGGCATGTCATTGAAGCGTACCCGAAATTGGTTGCACGATGTTGCATCGGCAATAAGCCCTATAAGAACGACAACCCCGGACCAAATAGCGCCTCTATGACTGAACAGCGCCGGAAGATCATAGATACAATCTGCCCAATCGACGGTAACAGAACTCCCTTTTTCAGCACCTACAACATCAAAGTACAGATGTCCCCAGAATTGAAAAACGAGTGCGTCAACGACCAGTCCGGTGATTATCTCGATTCCGTTTTGTGCGCGATTCAGGCGGCATGGAGTTATACCATGAGAGAGCGTAATTACGGTGTTCCGGAAGAAGCCAATGTCCTTGAAGGATGGATTTGCGACCCTAAAACCTTTGCTGGATCCCTTACGGAGTCTTGCTTCTCTGGGGCATGATCAAGCTCAATCGCAAGCTGGTCGAGATCCGGCAAAGGGAAAAGATGCAGCAGTTTCCCGAAAGTAGTTGACATACTCGGCGAAAATCGCAAATCTCACTGGTGGCTGTCGACGTGGGTGGGCATTTCGCCCTTGTTACTCACAACTTCCAAAGCAAATCGCGGCAACCGGGCTCCCCACAGCTTGCTGTGAGAACGTAGTATGATCATAGTCTGATAGGAGGACTAACATGACTGCACGAAGAAAGAAAGAATGGTTCGACGACGACTCGTTCTGGCGGGACATGTATCCCTTCATGTTTCCGCCAAAGCGATTCGCAGACGCCGTTTTGGAAGTCGACAAATTTTTGGCCCTGATTGCACCCAGAGGCAAGAACGTCCTCGACTTGTGTTGTGGCCCCGGCCGGAATTCCATCCCTCTTGCCAAACGTGGATTCAAGGTGACCGGCGTTGATAGAGCCAAATTCTTGCTGGACAAGGCGAAAGCCAAGGCCAGAGCCGCTAAGGTCAAGATCGATTGGATTCAAGCTGACATGCGCGACTTTGTTCGCCCCGAGAGCTTCCATCTTGTGCTGAACCTGTTGACCTCGTTTGGATACTTCGACGACAAAAACCAGGACGTTGCCGTGCTTCGGAACATGTTCGCCAGCCTTCGCCCGGGCGGAACTTGTGTGATTGACGTAGGCGGGAAGGAATGGCTCGCCAGGATATTCCAACCCACGACATCCAGACTTCTGCCGGACGGCACTCTGCTCGTCCAGCGCCATGAGATTTTCGATGACTGGACTCGTATCCGAAACGAATGGATTCTCATCCGCAAAGGCAGAGCCAAAACCTTCCGGTTCCACCATACCATTTACTCCGGACAGGAGTTGAAGGAACGTATGGAGCGGGCGGGTTTTACCGATGTAAAGCTGTACGGAGATCTGGACGGCGGCGCGTACGGATCTAATGCCCAACGTCTGATTGCTGTCGGGCGTAAACCGTAAACTCATAAGAAGAATCGGTGACGCACATCCTGCCACCGCTCAAGAAAATATCGCGAGGAGTCTTGGAGAGGAGTTTTGCAGGTCAGGCCACCTTGAAACCTGACGGGAACGGTCGAGCCGCGAGGCGGCTGGACTTACATGCCGAGCTCACAGCATCACTGACGGCAAGAACCCGCAAAATGCTTGACTTTTGCCGGACTTTCGCTACATTAGGGTAGATTGGCGGCTCGATTATGGCTGTCATCATCCCAAAGGAGAATGAGTTGTGACCAGATTGGACAAGGCATCTTACCGGACGATAGCCTACAGGGCTATATTCCGTCGTGTAGTTGCGACGTTTCTACTAGCGCTTCCGTGTCTCGCCCTGGCGTTTCCGATTATCGACATCTCCGGCTGGTGGATGGACCCTGATGGAGGCATGTTCGAAATCAGGCAACAGCAAGCTAGCCTTGCGCTGCACGATGCCTGGGGAACATTGATGGCCGAGGGGACAATCTCCAACGACACAGCTTTCGTCTTCTTGGAGGGTGATACTCTCGTACTTGTCTATTCCAATAACACGCTCAGCGGGAATGACCCACAGGGTAACCTAATCAATCTGGTCAGGTCGCTGTCAGGTCCTGACTGGAAATCGGTGGGCTGCCACACGATCACTGTTGATGGTCTGACAAACGATTGGTCTGACGCCTATTTGGTCGCCGCTGATCCCAACGGTGACGCGACCGGAAATTCGTCCACTGAGATCGACAAATTCTACATGTGCCACGATCAGACTTATCTTTATGTTCGTATTGATTTCGTTGGCCCGGCTGTCCCAATGCATACAGGCCAGACCAATGATCGCTACACGGTTCGTCTACAGGATTCGCAGCACCTGTTTATAATGGAGTTCTGGAGTGACTATGAATTGAGGCTTCGTACCGGAGAGAGTGGTGGGTTCGTGCTGCTCGACCCGCCGGGGGTCGCCGGGCACACCGTCGAAGGAAGAGTACGACTGGCAACGATTGGCAATATGCAGCGGACGGAGGCCCGAGTCTTATCAGAGTACTACCACAGCGAGCAGGATAAAGGCTCGTACGACGACACTGGGCTGCTGGCGCAAATGACTTTCTGTCTTTGTGGCGACTTTGACGGATCAGAAAATGTGAATATCTCGGATATTCTATACTTTCTCAACTGGGTCTTCACCTCTGGGCCCGCGCCGTTAGATGGCAGCAGCGGCGATATCAACTGCGACCAGCGGACGAATGTGGCTGATGCTGTTTATTTGGTTCGTTACATATTCGCGGGCGGATCCGATCCCTGTTCCAGTTGCCGCTGAGCTAAGCTATCACGACCCGAGTGGACGTGGGCTGCATGGCATAGCAGACGACTGCGGCAGCTCATACCAAGGGCCACCGGGCGCTCATAGCTTACTGTGGTCACGTAGAGCCAACGCAAGAAAGGCAAGACATGCAGGTTCCGGTTCTTAGAAGTACTCACAAGACTCTCACCGAGAGAATCGCTGCCCTCAAGAAGGATATCGAAGGCAACTCTAAAGAGATCGGCAGAGCCGCAGCCCTGGGTGATCTAAAAGAGAATTCGGCATACCATAGCGCTAGGGAACGGCAGGTTCTGCTCCTCGAGCGCATGCAACGGCTCAAGGTTTATTTGGGCGGCAGAATAGTCGACGTGACCGGCAACCCGCCGGACAAAGTCTCATTCGGAACATCGGTGACCGTCCTCGATTCCCAAACGGCGATAACTCATACCTACAATATCGTTGGGCCTGCAGAATACGAGCTGGCTCTGCTGTCCGATATAGTGACTTTCGCCGCTCCGGTGGCGAAATTGCTGCTGGGGAAAAAGACCGGCGACACTGTCGAATTTCGCTTCGGGACAACCGAGTGGACCGGCGTAATTACCGATATTCGTGCCATCGAATAGGCAACTTTGTACCCCACAGCTTGCTTTGTGCGCCGCGACCCATTCCCCTCGTGTGCGGGGATTAAGAGTTGTGTCATTCCAGCGAAAGCAGGAAATCCCGGTCTCCGCCCATTTTCACGGCGCAGAAGCAACAGTGATCATGGGACTGCTGCAAAACGGTGATTTTGACGGGAAATGGGTATGCAGTGGGTCTGGGTGGTTGTCAGGTTAGGAGATTTTGCAGTTTGGCGGGTTCTTTTTGCGGCTGGTTCTCGGCTTTTCGAGCCTCACTTACCCCCGCATCCGGACAAACCTCTGACAGCGTTTGAGAGTCCGAAACATTCGCCGTCATCACCGCACTACGTTAGAACCGCAGAGGGTAACTTGCGGAACTCTGGAGGCCGGAAAATGAACCCACCCGCG
>CAIVAP010000228.1 GCA_903903945.1 uncultured bacterium
ATATGAGAAACTGCTCGACCGCTACCAGAACATCGAGCAACTGCTTCCTGAAGAGGAGCAGGTTCCCGATTTCCTGCTGCAGTTACATTCGGCTTCGATGTTGTCACAGGCGCAGATCACGGAAGTGACGCCGCAGATGGCAGGCGGAGAAGCATTCTACAACACGTCGGAGTACAACGTCAGATTCCTGGGTACCTACCATGAACTGGGACGCTTTTTGGCGGCAGTTGCCAACTTCCCGTTTATCACCAACGTCTCGCGCATGCAACTGAAGGGCCTGCCCCCCGAGGTTGCACTGGGCAAGAACCCGACGGACCGGCACACTGCCGGGGACTTTGACTCCAAGTCGCTCGAAGCAAATTTCACGCTATCAACCTACTATGTCAAGCCCGACGAGAAGCTCAAGGGCGTGCAGTTTGAGGGAGAGGAGGCCAGGCCATGAAAACCCGACTCCTCCTGTTCGTCTTGTCCCTGTGCTGCGCGTGCCTGTGGAGTAGCGCCACGGCAACAGTCAAGGTGACCAATATCTACTTGCAGAAAAGCTCGCAGTTCACCGAAGTGACACTTGTCTGCGATGGCGTCACGGAATTTACGCATCAGATTGTTGAGGCGGCGGCGAACAAGCCCTACCGCATCGTCGTTGATGTGAAAAACGCCGTGCCGGGTCTTCCGCAGATCGCTTTCAAGAACCTGCCGTCCGGCTCGATCAAACAGATTCGCACCAGTCAATTTTCCACTGATCCCGAGAAGGTCGTCCGCATTGTATTTGATGTGGCCGGAGCTTTGACCTACAAAGTCAAGGGAGACGGCAACACGTTTACGCTACAGATTAATACGCCCTCGGATAAGGATTTCCCAAAATGGTCAGCGGTGACTGGCGCCTCGTCGCCAACACTTGCCACGACCAAGACGGAACCGCCTACCAAGACAGAGGTAGCTTCCAAGCCTGAGTCAACCAAGAAGGCGGAAACACCAGCCAAGGCTACACAGGTAGCTTCCAAGCCTGAGTCAACCAAGAAGGCGGAACCGTCAGCCAAGACAGAGGTAGCTTCCAAGCCTGAGTCAACCAAGAAGGCGGAACCGCCCACTAAGACAGAGGTAGCTTCCAAACCTGAAGCAACCAAAAAGGCGGAACCGCCCACTAAGACAGAGGTAGCTTCCAAACCTGAAGCAACCAAGAAGGCGGAAACGCCCACTAAGACAGAGGTGGCTTCCAAGTCTGAGGCAACCAAGAAGACGGAAACGCCTACCAAGACAGAGGTAGCTTCCAAACCTGAAGCAACCAAGAAGGCGGAACCGCCTACCAAGATAGAGGTGGCTTCCAAACCTGAAGTAACCAAGAAGACGGAAACGCCTACTAAGACAGAGGTAGCTTCCAAACCTGAGTCAACCAAGAAGACGGAAACGCCTACCAAGACAGAGGTAGCTTCCAATCCTGAGTCAACCAAGAAGGCGGAACCGCCTACCAAGACAGAGGTAGCTTCCCAACCTGAAGCAGCCAAGAAGGCGGAAACACCAGCCAAGATAGAGGTAGCTTCCAAGTCTGAAGCAGCCAAGAAGGCGGAAACACCAGCCAAGGCGAAGACGGTGGCCACAACCCAGACGCCGAAGACGATGCCGGCTCATCCCGATAATTCGGGGACTCCGCCCAAAGCGACAGGCAGCGAAGCCGAGAATAAAGATCTCAAGCTGACGGCCAAACCAATCGACGAATCGAAGCTGCTGACCAAGGTCAACAAATCGGCGACCACAGCTAAGACTGAAGAGAAGGCGCAGCCATCGGCTGTGGATAAGGTTTCCTCGACAAGCGACAAATCGTCGGTCGCACAGATCAAGGCGACTCCGTCTTCAACGCCGAAGGTAATACAGTCCGCGAATTCGGAGACAAAGCCGACAGTAGTGGACAAAACGGTAGCGAATTCCGACAAGGCTGCCAAGCCGAGCGCGAAGCTTACGTCGACTCCAGCTTCAAGCACGGAAACGACCACTGCCAAGCGCGCCGATTCTGTGACTATGCCTCAGCTCAAGCCGACACAGAGTGCGCCGGCTACCGAACCGGCAGATATGACCAAGCCGCCGAAGTCGCAGAAGACAGCACTGCCGGAGACGAAAGTCGTCAAGACGCCGAAGTACACGGAGTCGCCGGAAGCGGGTAATGCCCTGACCGGCAAGATTGCCACGGCATTGGAGGGGAACAAGGTCACAACAACCGTGTCCAAAACGGAGAGTGGCAAAGATTCGACGGCTGCTGGTACGACGATGTCGAGGAGTGAGTCGGTACGGATGAGATATCTCGCCGGTAAAGAAAAGGGCATTACGCCGGCTGAGGCGACTGAGGGTAGCCCCCCAACGGCCGATGTCGCTGCGCCGCAAGCGCCGCCTACCGAAATTGAGAAGATTCGAACGAAGTACAAACGTGGCATCAGATTCGTGCAGAATGATCAGGATGAACAGCAGCAGACCGCTCCGGAAACTGACCAGCCACAGGAAGCTGATCAACAGTCCGGAAATGTCGGAGCTTACAATGAGTTCCTGCCGGAGCGCGAGATCGTGGTCTATCAGACATCCGGTCGTCCCGATCCCTTTATGCCACTAATCGAGGATGCGACTTCCAACGCCAAGGGAGGGGAACTTCCCGATGTCGAGACGCTGCGTTTAGTCGGCATACTTCAAGATAAGAAGGTCAGCCGCGCCCTGTTCGAGGATTACAATAATTACTCATACATTTTGAGAACCGGCGACCGGGTGAAAAACGGCTTTGTTTTGTCTATCGAAGAGACGCGCGTGCTGTTCCAGATTCGTCAGTACGGCTGGAACCGCCAAGTCGCGATCGACCTTGAGAACGAGAAATAGCGCTATCGATACAGGAGAGGTAGTAATGACACTCAAGACACTACGATCTAGCATACTGGTTGCGGCTGCGCTGCTGCTGGTCTTTCTGTCGGCGCCTACCGTGCGCGCGCAAGACGACCCGAACGCGCCGATCAAGAACCTCAGCTTCCAAAATGCTGACATTCGCACGGTGCTGGGCTTTCTGGCCGACTACGGACAGGTCAACATTGTGACCTCCCCGGAAGTTCAGGGAAACGTGACTTTCAGCTTGAAGAAGGTAGACTGGCGGCAAGCGCTCGATATCGTCTGCAAGACATACTCCCTGACGGCTGTGGACGAGGCGGGCTATATCCGGGTCACACCGACCAAGTCATATCTTGATGAGGTCAGCACTCTGGAGAAGCATAAATTCGACAAAGAGAAAATGGTCGAGTTGAACACGGCGGTCATGAAGATCGACAATGCCACGGCGGACGAGCTGGCCAAGACTGTGACACCGTTGCTTTCCGAGCGTGGCAAGGTACAGACCGACAAACGGACGAACAATCTGATTGTACGCGACGTGCCTGCCAACATTGAGAAAATCGAAAAGCTGATTGGCGATCTCGACAAACCGACACGACAAATCAGGATCGCGGCTCAAATGATCGAAGTCTCGACATCGGCTCTGCAGGAGCTTGGCATCGACTGGGTGCTGAATACATCTCGAACCGTCAGCACCAAGGAGAAATATACTTCTGCGACGGAGCAAACGCTTAATGATGTAACCAATCCGGCCGGGACATTCACCTTCTCGACCGTGCAGGACGGCTGGAATTTGACCAGCAAGATCTCTGCGCTGGTGTCGGACGGCAAGGGCAAGATTGTGGCGCATCCGGAAGTGACGACGGTCGACAACAAGGAAGCCCGCATCCAGATGGGACAAAAGATTCCGATCAAGCAGTTTGACCAGTCCGGAAACGTCGTCATCACTTTCGAAGAGGTCGGGTCCTTGCTGAAGGTGACACCGCATATCACTTCGGAGAATCGCATTCTGATGCAGTTGAAGCCGGAGCGCAGTTCGTACGAGTACGACCCGAACGGCGTCATCATCAATACGAGCAATGCCGAGACCAACGTCGTGGTAGAAAACGGTCAGACGGCGGTCATCGGCGGTCTCACGACTCAAAACGTGATCAGCAATCGCAATGGAATTCCGGTGTTGAAAGATATTCCGTTCCTGGGCTATCTCTTCAGCTACACTCAGAAAAAGGTTGAAAGCCGTGATCTGATCATCTTCGTCACGCCGACGATTGTCGAAGGCAGTCTTGCCAATTCGCCTCGTGGAACCGACAACCAGGACAAGAAATAGAGAGGCGGATGATGCGGAATATCGGAACATCTCAGGAGAAGGAGTCTGCCGTGAATAAGTCAGCACTTTTCAGCAATAAATTCGCCTTGATCGGCCTGGTGGCAATGATGTTGCTGGGAGTTGGACTGATTGCCGGTTGCGGTGACAGTACACTTTCCGGCAGCGGCAGCGCCCAATTTCAGTATGTTGCCTCGTCTCCCAGCGGAGAAATCGATGCCGGATCGACGGCCATTGTAGAGGCCAGAGTTGTGGATGCGACAGGTGCGGCGTTGTCGGGTCAGCGGGTAACGTTCAGTGTGACGCCAACGGCGCTCGGCTATTTCACCCCGGTGTCCGACACGACTGCCGCGGACGGAACCGTGGCGGCGGTGTTTACCGCCACGTCGTCGGGCACGGCAACACTGCAAGCGACTGTCAGCGGAACGACGTTGACTACCAGTCTATTGATCAATGACAACACCGGCGGCTCGGGGCGAATCACCGTTTCCGTTACGCCGCTGTTAATGACTGCGAATAGCGCGGATTCAGCTAACGTGCTGATTACCGCCACCAAGAAGGACGGTACTCCGATTAGCGATGGCATGACGATCTTTCTGTGTGCGGGAGAGCGTTTTGTCGATCGTGACCGGGATGGATACTTCACCAAGGGAGTTGACAGTCTGATTTATGACGTCAACGCGAATGGTCAGTGGGACCCGATTGGCTCCATTCCGACCTCGACGACGACGTCCGGCGGTACGGCATCGGTCTACTATAGGGCCGGTAATCAGGCGACAACAGTATATATTCGAGCGACTATGATCGACAGCGGCAATGTTAGTTTCGCCGAAGTCTCTGCCAAGCTGAATCCGAACACCAAGGTGGCATCGATCGCGATGTCGGCCAATTTCGAAAATCTGCGGGTGAAGGGTGTCGGTGGTATCGAATTCGGCGGCCTCGTTGCTACGGCCTACGACGAATTCGGTAATCCGGTTCCCGAAGGCATTCCGATAGCATTCACGATTGCCAGCGGTCCGAACGGCGGCGAAAATATCCAAGGGCAGGGATACGGACCCGTCGAAGTCAGCACCAATAGCAATGGTCAGGCATCCGTCACAGTCTATTCCGGCACGATCTCGGGCAGCGTTCGCCTGAGAGCGTCATCCGGATCAGTGATTTCCGCGGCCACGCCGTTTGCGATCAACTCAGGACCGCCTTACACAATTCGATTGGGTGCAACGAGCTGCAATCAGGTCAGTTGGGAGTATGTCAATGTCGAGAATCAGGTCACGGCGATTGTCTGCGACATCTATACCAATCCGGTTCCCGATTCGACCGCCGTCTATTTCTGGACCAGCGAAGGTTGCATCGATGGCTACAGTCTGACTGGCGTCCAGGGTCTGGGCGGAACACATCCGGGCATGGCAAGTGTGAATTGGTGGTCATGTACTCACATTAACGGAAGAGTCTGGGTCCGTGCTGAAACTGCGGGTGGCACGGTAACAGATTCCGCCATGTTCTTGAGTTCCGGTCCGCCGATCTATATTGAGATTCTCGAGTACCCGAGTACGCTGTATGCACAGAGTGATGAAAAAGGAAACATAACGGTGTCCGTATATGACATCAATCACAACTTAGTGATCGGAAATACTCAAGTGGATTTCGAAACTCAATTCGGCACTATCGGTAACGGTGGAACGGTCGATGGCTGTCACGCATCTATTTTCAAGACCAAATATACGGCGGCGCAGTTGAAGAAGGATTATTCGCCGGTTTCGCCGGATGACGGCATTGGCGCCGTTTCCTTTGTCTCGGTAAGAGCCGGTGGTATGGGTGGAGTTAGTAACGGTTTTACCACCCTATTCCTGACAACCGAGACGTACGTCAAGAGTTCATCCATCGATATTGAAGCGGAAGTCGAACCGGGCACGGTGACTCCATTCACGGTCGTCATCAAAGACCGCGGTAACAATCCGCTCGGTGGGCATCGTTTGACGCTTTTCCCGAATGGCGGCACAATCACCGGTAGCAGCTTTGTGACTAACGAATACGGCGAAGTCAGTCTGTTCTATACGGCGCCGGGAGCGGAAGGCACGTACCTGATTACCGTGACCGATACTGACCCGCGCGGCAGCGTCAGCTTCGCGAAGAAGGTCAAAGTCAAGATAGCGGAACTGTAATAGTTCCGTCTCTAATCCCTGTCTGTAAGGGGTCTCCGCGCGAGTGGGGATCCTTTTTTTGTAGTAAAGGTGTTGTGCCTGACTGTTGCGCATGTATAATTATCCCCATGGCAGAGCGTTTGATCCATCAGTTGGTGCTCGCGAGCGCAGCGCGTTATGGAGACCGTCCAGCTTACTGGCTGCGGACTTCGGATGGATTCGCACCGCTAACCTATGCCGAACTGGCGGTACAAATCACTGCCCTCGCACGGGGACTGATCAAGAGCGGTCTCAAACCGCAGACAAAGGCCGGTATTTATGCGCCTGATTCGCCCGCTTGGGGAATCACCTACATGGCGATTCTGGCTGCGGGTGGAGTGGTGGTTCCTCTTGACCAGCAGTCGAAGTACTTGGAGTTGCGATCGATCATCAGTCGAGCCGGAATCAACATGCTCTTCTGCGATCCTTCCCACTACCAAGATATTTTGGAGTTGGGACTCATTTCTTCGCAGTTCCCCGATGTGATCTGTATCGATGACAGTGATGCTGATGACTCAACAATTTTGACCACTTCCAAGCTCGAGGTCGCCGGTCGCAAAGAGGTATTTCCGCTGCCGGAGATCGATCCCGATTCGCTCGCCGTTCTGATTTACACTTCTGGCACCTCGTCGGAGGCCAAAGGCGTCATGCTGTCGCATGCGAATATCGTCGCCGATCTCGAAGGCGTTCGACCGCGTCTACCGATGACGGAAGAGGATCGGTTTCTTTCGGTGCTACCGCTGCACCATACCCTCGAGGCGACGTGTGGGTTTATCTATCCTCTCTCCTGTGGCGCATCAATTGCCTATTCCCAATCCCTGAAATCAACCGATATTATGGCGGACATTCGTGCTCTCAAGATCACGCTCATGATTGGCGTGCCACTGCTTTTCGAGAAGATGTGTGCCGGCATTCATCGGCAGGTTTCCAAGAAGACCTTGTCCGCACGGCTCTACGTTGATTTGGGTCAACGGATTGCAGGGCTATCGAAGTGGATTCTTGATCTCTCCGTCGGCAAAGTACTGTTCCGAGCGCTGCGGGAAAGCGTCGGACTTGACAGCATTCGTCTGTTCGTTTCCGGCGGTGCGGCAATCAATCCCGAAGTATCGCGATTTTTGGACAATTTGGGCATTGTTTTGCTACAGGGGTACGGCCTGAGCGAGACTGCGCCGGTGCTGGCGGTGAATTGCGAGCGGGATAACAACTACAGTTCTGTCGGCAGGCCGCTGGACGGCGTCGAAATCAAGATTCTGGACAAGAATCAGGCCGGAATCGGGGAGATCGTCGCCCGAGGGAAAATGGTCATGCTGGGTTACTACGGCAACGAAGATGCCACGCAGTCGGTAATGCAGGATGGTTATTTCTGCACCGGCGATTTGGGATATGTTGACAACGCCGGGCACCTCCATATCACTGGTAGAATGAAAAACGTCATCATAACTCCGGCAGGCAAGAACATCTACCCCGAAGAGATCGAAGCGCTGCTTGAGAGTTCGCCGTTTGTTTCCGAGTGCGCCGTGCTGCCGCGCAAACGCAAAACCGGCGAGGAACCGGTTGCGGTGGTCGTGCCGGATTTCGACGCGATCAATGCCGCGTATGAAGGGGACAAGCTGTCGGATGAGGAGATTCGCACAGTAATGAAGGCGAAAGTTAATAGCATTTGCGAGCAACTCGCCGAATTCAAGCGCGTCAAAGATGTGATCGTGATGACGGCAGAACTCCCCAAGACATCCACCCGCAAGGTCAAACGCCACGTATTGATCGAAAATCTGAAGACGCTCGGCCAGTTGTAGGCGCAACCGTCGTTGTTAGCTCTTCCTCAAACGGCAGGTCAAATTTGACTCGGTTATGACATGCTTGTTTGCATCATCGCTTCCTCGGCTGAGATCGGGAGGCCGTAGGGGTAGCCCCATGTGGCTACCCGAGCACTGGCAACCACACGGATCAACTCCGCGTGACTACCCGAACACAGGCAACCACGCGGGGTTGCCCCTACAGACACTGGTTTTGCCCGCGCTACTCCCATAGGAACAATGAGAACCCGACCATCACGTTGATGCTATGGCCTGATTCCGACCTATCATCCTCGTCTTTCAAGATGTCAGAACGATAGTTCACTTCGGCTGAGAGACCGATTGAGTTCGCGACCATGTAATTCACGCCGCCGCCAATCGTAACCAGTGTTCCGGTCACTTTGTCGTCGCCGTCATCGGCACTGACCTGGCCAAACAAGACAGATGTGGTCAAATAAGGATAAGTGCGACCCTTCCCGTGGTGGTCGCCTTTGTTGGCTCCGAAATAGTACGTCAGTTTGGGACCAATTCCGGAGATGCTTGCGCTCCAGTCCCCCTGCGAAAGCGAACCCAGAAGCAATTGCCCTCCGACTGCCAGACCTCGCGCCGGAAAAAAGCTGAGCGACGGATAGAGTAGGAAGAGTGTCGCACCATCCCCATTGTCCTCATACAGTTTTCCGCTGAGAGACGAAAAAGCTCCGCCGCCACCAACCATTATACTTCCCTTGTCAATCGGCGACTCCGCCGGAAACGCGCTACTCACAGCCATGCCGAATATGAGCAGCATGAACACTACTCGTAATCCCGCCTGTTTCACTTCATTCTCCTTTAGAAAGAGTCTTGCATAAATAGGATGAATTGTTCGCCGCAACTTAGCAGTCCCGATTGACGGTTGTCAAGTGTTTTGTCCAAGAAAGAACCAACCCAGTTCTCTCAGACTCGAAGATTGTCACACGAGGTGCGTCTGAGGCAAAAGAAAAGGGCGGGTCATCGACCCGCCCAAGAATGCCATATCAGCACCAGTAGCTTAGCTGATTATTCACCAAATGAGAAGAATGCGTTGACGCCGATCTGGAGCCCGAACTGGTTTTCCTTCATTGATTTGCTCCAGTCGCCATTGCCGACCTTCGATTTTTCGCTCCCCAAATCATAATAGACTTCGCCAAACACTCCAACGCTATTCGCCAGGAGGTATACCCCTCCCACACCGAACATCACGTCGTAGCCCTTAGTCTTGTCTTCGTTCTCGGCGCCACTGCCAAAGGTGGTTTTGCCCATCTTATAGGTGAACGCAACCGTTCCGTACGGCACAGCCATGCCCTTTGCGACGTCCTTCTTGCTCGCCCCGATATAGTAGTAAGCTTTTGGTCCAAAGGCCATCTCAGTAGTCTTTACTTCCAGAAACTTGGCATAGTCGAAGCTTATCAATGCTCCCACTCCAAGACCATCCATAAAGAAGTAACCCGCACTTGGACTAACCTGGAAATGCGACATTCTCTTCTTCGCGCCCGTCGAATCGAGTAAGGCATCGCTGCCCGTGCTGGAAAATCCAGCCGTCCAACCGCCCGCCATAAACCAGCTCCCCTTCTTCATGGTGCCTTTCTCAGCGCTGAAAGCCGAGGCGGCAAAAAGCAGCGTCATAGCGATCGCCATGATGATTGTGAATCTTTTGTTCATTAGTGCATCCTTTCTTTTCTTTTGGCCCAATTCCAAAAGTTTAACTCCATTTACGTTTACTTAACTCCACTCATTTGTTTTTCGCCATTTATTTGCCGAAAAAGTATTGCGCGCCAAAGAACAGATGCAGCCAGGCAAATGTCGGGTCGGTGAGCACCAAATGTGCCCTTGCTCCACCCGCTAGCGCTAACTGCGGACTCATGAACTTGCGGTAGCCGATTCCAGCGTTGGCTCCAAAATCACTTTCGTAAATACCGGCCCCAAAAATAAAGAGCATGGAAGCCGGGTTGCCCGGGCTCAGTTCGTACGTCCCCAATGCCAGAATGTTGGTGAAGCTGCCAGCGCTTCCTCCCCAACCAGAAGGGCCGTCTAATTTCGTGCCCTGCCAGTAGATTTCGGCGCCAATAGCCAGCTTCTCTTTCCACTGGTACTGTCCGCAGATGTCAAAGGCAAGTGTCGGCTTGTAGCTCCAATCCCAAGTACCGCCATACCAATCGCTACCCGACCAACTGTCGAAGCCGCTCAAACCGAGCGAATAGCCCAGATGAGCCCCTCCAGACCACTGTCCAACGCTCGTTCCGCCAACGCCCGTTTTCGCTGCCGCCGAGACCGTAAACATCAAACTCAGAATTACAATGGCTGCTGCAAGTTTCCTCATGCAAATACCTCTCAAAACTCGCGTTTCAAAACCTTTAGTTCCTGTCAAATCTGTCGTCATCCGGATCACACCTCGAACTCTATCTCATTATCAAATAACAGATTAGTACACAACTCACGCTAATGTATTACGTCTTAAGCAAATCGCAGTATGCAGTCAACAAAAACTTTCGGGGGGGGGCGATGGTTCGTCTGAGGTTCACAGAGTCAGCTGGCGACCCAAGTCGCTCTTATCGCAACAAATGGTCGCGACTGAATGCCTTGCCATGCCCCAGATGTCAAAAACCACAAGGGGTTTTGACCTTCAAAGCTGTTTTTCAAACAGTGCTCGGGGAGAAATGGCCATGAAACTGCAAGCGACCTCGACACCGATACGGGATTTGTAAGACATTGTTTTTTAGCGTCTTACGTGATTCAAGTCATCTTAAATTTGAATTCCTGTCGAAATATTGAACAATTTTCGATCTGCCAGATCTCCAATTGAACTGCCAAGGCTTTAGGAGACAACAGACTGTGATAGTTGGCATATTTAATGCTTCAAAAAGTTCTGGACAGATGAGCGCAATCATCTCAAGACAACGACGAAAATATGAGAGGAGTTACAATGAGACGATCGATTCTGCTAATTGCCTTGTTGGCAATCGGTTTAATGGGCGGTCAGGCCCTGGCCCTGCCCAATTTGTATGTCAATGGCGCGGCAACCCCGGCAACCCCGTTTGTCGACGACTATTCGGATTGGTTTTTGTCGGGTGGGTACACTTTCACTTTCAAGTTGCTCTATGAAGTGACTCCGAATGCCAACCTGAATTCTCTCTTCCTGCACAACCAGGGTAGCAGTGCCATTGTCCAGACGATCTTTGATGACAACGATGGCGTAGGTGCCAGCACCACGTTCAACACCGGTGGTACCAGCATGCTCTCGCTGCTGAACGATCTGAATGATGACGGCGACTATGATGCCGCTAACAACGATGTCTGGTTGTTCTCCGAGAGAGCCTTCACTCTGCCGCAAGGACGCCCGAACGACGACTACCAGTGGCTTCGCCTGTACGACACTCAAAGCTATGGATTCGCCAACTATCACTTTCAGAGTGACAATTTGAATTTCTCGGGCGATTACGATGGGCTGTTATTCATTGATGATGACCATGTGACCAGTGGCAATTACGACCACAACGACATGGTTGTCGGCATCAATATTGGGGACACCGTTGTTCCGGAACCGACCACCATGCTTCTGCTTGGACTTGGTCTGACCGGCATGGGCGCGTTCGTCCGCAGAAAAAGATAGTCTCCCAAAAGACATGACAAATGCAAGAGGCAGCCGGAAACGGCTGCCTTTTTATATTCGGGGGAACGTGTATGCAATTAGGGGCGGCGACAAACGCATGGTAGGGGCACCTTGCCATGTGCCTTTGGGAAAATCCGACGCGAGTGATCCGGTAACGAGGGCATACGGCAGGATGCCCCTACGGCCGATAA
Source organism: uncultured bacterium (assembly GCA_903903945.1). Lineage (GTDB taxonomy): Bacteria > Zixibacteria > MSB-5A5 > CAIYYT01 > CAIYYT01 > CAIYYT01. Next base: position 11,970 of record CAIVAP010000228.1, read on the forward strand.
TACCGATCGAACTCCCATTTCATCGGATTGTTCACAATGTATTCGCGGATTCTTGCAAGGTCACGCTCGTCTCGGATTACGTGCTCGTGGTAGTTCCGCTGCCACACTGCAAGCCGCGGTGTCTTTCGTAATTGGTTGACTTGAAGAGTCACGGTTGCCTTGAAAAGTCGAATGATCATCGGGATTGAACCGGACACCGGTTTGCCGAATTGCTGTGACCGATGGGCATGCGACAGGATGCCCCCACGATCATCGGTGATGACAAGTATGCCATGCATGTGATTGGGCATGATTGTGAGCACGTCCAGGTCGACGTAAGGTCGTAACTTCGGAGTCCGCTGCCATTCGTTCTCGACGATTCGACCGAGCTGATTCAACCGCATCACACCGCCAGTAATTTCACCGAAGATGCATTTGTGTTCGTGAGAACAAATCGTGATGAAATACGCCCCAGCTTGTGAGTAATCGTAGTCAGGCAGGCGGATGGAACGGCGATGATGCGTGTTAGGATCGAAATCAGTCATAGTCTTGATTCTTGTCGCGATGCGTCAGAGTGCCTTTCCGTTTGAGGGCTCTGAATGTAATCTCGCGACTCTCTCTCAAATGGGCACATGGCAAGGTGCCCTTACGACGTATCAAACCGTAGGGGCATCCTGCCGTATGCCCGTGGGCAGGGGGCCGGTTTCCGCGATCTGTGTCTCTACCGGCAGCCCTTGCTGCGTGCCCGTTTCTCTTCGTCCACCACATAGGAAGCGAGGGCGTCGATACTTGGATGTCGCTGCACGATTTGTCTTAGAGTCGGATTGTCTTGCCCAAGATACTGCGACCTCGTCCTTAGTACGTCAATCAGGATGTCCTCTTCAGAACATTGCATGTCCTGATGCGCCTCTTTCGCCTGAAGATATCTAGTCCGCGGGATTTTTTTCGTGGCATCATCGCGGTGCGCCTGAAAGATCGAAATTCCCAGCGCGGAGCCCCAGAAAACGTAGCCACCGATTATCACGGCAAGCATCAGGCCGGTGATCCACAGAGCCATTACCCATGCTCTTCCATCATCGGTATTTTTATATCCGGATGGTCTTTCGCGAAGGCGATGGCTTCGTCGTAACCGGCGTCGACGTGGCGCATAACGCCGGTGCCCGGATCAGCAGTCAGGACGCGTTCGAGGCGTTTGGCCATCATCTCCGTACCGTCGGCGACAATCACCTGACCGGCATGAATGGAGTAGCCAATGCCGACGCCGCCGCCATCATGAATGCTGACCCATGATGCGCCGGAGGCGGTGTTCAAAAGCGCATTGAGCAACGGCCAGTCGGCGATACAGTCGGAACCGTCTTTCATCGATTCAGTCTCGCGATTCGGTGAGGCGACAGAGCCGCAGTCAAGATGATCGCGACCTATCACTATCGGCGCAGAGATTTTGCCCTGCTTTACCAGATCGTTGATGATTGCGCCGAAGCGGGCGCGCTCACCGTAGCCCAGCCAGCAAATACGTGCGGGCAACCCTTGGAAAGCGATACGCTTGGAGGCGAGATCAATCCAGCGGACAAGATGGGGATTATCGGAGAACTCTTGCTTGATTACGTCATCGGTGATGGCGATGTCATACGGATCGCCCGAAAGCGCCGCCCAGCGGAACGGACCTTTGCCCTGACAAAAGAGGGGACGAATGTAAGCGGGCACAAAACCGGGGAAGGCAAACGCATTCTTTAGGCCATGTGCAAGTGCCTGCCCGCGCAGATTGTTGCCGTAATCGAATACGACTGCACCGCGTTTCTGTAGGTCGATCATCGCCTGACAATGGACGACCATCGCATCTTTGGCGCGTTTGATATATTCCTGCGGATTTGTCTGGCGCAGGCGGAGCGCTTCTTGATAGGCCATGCCGTTCGGAACATAACCGTTCAGTTCGTCATGTGCGGAAGTTTGATCGGTCACGATGTCGGGCACGATGTTGCGGCGCACGAGTTCAGGGAGTACATCGGCGCAGTTGCCGACCAGACCGATCGAGACGGCGTCCCTTTTCTTCTTGGCCTCAGCAACCATTCTGAGGGCTTCGTCAAGCGAACGCGCTTTTTTGTCGCAGTAGCGATTTTCGATACGGCGGTCGATACGATGCTCGTCCACTTCCACGCAAAGCATGATGGCATCATTCATCGTTGCGGCAAGCGGTTGGGCGCCACCCATACCTCCCATACCGCCGGTGAGGATGAATCTGCCGGAAATATCATTGCAGAAATGTTTGTCACCACAGGCGGCGAATGTCTCATAAGTGCCTTGCAGGATGCCCTGCGTGCCGATGTATATCCAGGAACCGGCGGTCATCTGGCCATACATGATCAGACCGAGTTTGTCCAATTCGCGGAATTTCTCCCAGGTGGCCCAGTGCGGAACGATATTGGAGTTGGCGATTAACACGCGCGGCGCATACTCATGCGTGCGAAAAATGCCTACAGGTTTGCCCGACTGCACTAACAGGGTTTCGTCATTTTCAAGACTTTTGAGGCTGCGGACAATGGCGTGATAGCACTCCCAGTTGCGCGCGGCTTTGCCTGAACCCCCATAGACGACTAGATGTGCCGGATCTTCGGCGACGTCGGGATCAAGATTATTGTTCAGCATTCGCAGCGCAGCTTCCTGTGTCCAGCCCTTGCAGGTCAACGGTGCGCCTTTGGTATTTCGAATTGCGATATTTTCCATAGGTTCCTCCAATATGCTATAAGGTAAAGTGTGGTGGCCATTCAGTCAACGGTTTAGGGGCAATGACGATGAAACAATCTGCACGCCTGCATCGCAAGTGCGTAAATCGAGATTGCTTCGTCGTGCTCCACACCCTGCATCACTTCTCCGCACTCCTCGCAATGACATGGTCTGGGTTTCTTCAGCAGTCCCTTACGGAGAGTATTGAAAAACCGTTATCCTCAGAAATGTCGCGACTGAAGTCGCTCTTACAAACGGCCTTAGCAGCCCTTGCAAAATGACTGTGGGAGCTGCTTTAGCCGCGATATTTGGGGCGACAGCGGTTTTTCAACATTCCCCACGGGGAGAGGGGAAAACGAATCGAGAATTTTATGATTGCATCATAATCGGTGGTTGTATAATATCCAATAGCCGTGACAGGATTACTCCGGCGCCGATATTTTGGCAAATACTTACCTGAACTATGAACCTTGACCTTTATTGGAGGAAGAGATGAAGCTGAGCGAAGTCTTTATTAGCAAACAGGGGGAACTGCGTGGGGCGGAATTGAAAGGATTTATGCAACCGGGGAATTCGGATCAATTGCTACTGTTGTTTGAGAAAAACAACCGGCTGATGGCGCTCAATATCTCCGAGCGCAAGAATGGCGATAACTACACGCTCGAAACAGAACTCGATCTCTACGACATGTTGGATTAAGCAACCGCTTGCGCGAGCGCAATCAATCGGGGGTCCGCAAAAGATCACGATAGTCGGCGGCCGGAAACGGTCGCCGGCTTCTTTCTATGGGATATCTCGCGACTGAAGTCGCTCCTGTAAACCGCTGTGTCTTAGCGCGTCGGTTGGTGCATGGCTTTGCCAATGGAATCGTAGAAGCCGTCGGAGAGTTGCGCCACCGGAACGTCAATATCGCCGTTGATTTGCAGCCTGTCACCGGTGACTTCGCCTATAAATGCCAGCGGGACATTCATTGACGCGGCGAGTTGAGTCAGACTGCCTTTGTTTGCCGGAGCGATTGACAAGATCACGCGAGACTGTGATTCGCCGAAATAGAGGGCGTCGGCGCGCAGGTCGAGTTGGAAATTAACCTTGGCGCCCAGCAAGTGTTCGCGGTCTCCAAAGCAACACTCTGCCAGCGCAACAGCAAGACCGCCTTCGGAAATGTCATGCGCCGATTTGACGAGATCGTTTTTGATGGCTTCGAGGATGAAGCGTTGCAGCCGCTTTTCGAAATCGAGGTCGATTGTGGGCGCATTGCCGGTGACGAGACCGTGAATTTCTTTGACATACTCGCTACCGCCAAGTTCGTCCTTGGTGGTTCCGACTATGGCTATGAGATCGCCTTCTTTTTTGACATGGCTGGTCGTGATATGCGCGATATCATCGATGATGCCGAGCATGCCGATGGTCGGGGTCGGATAAACGGCGCGTTCAGGGTCTTCGTTATAGAATGATACATTGCCGCCGGTGACCGGTGTTTCGAGAACGCGACAAGTTTCCCCCATACCGGCGACGGCTTCGGAAAACATGTAGTACATTTCCGGTTTGTAGGGATTGCCGAAATTGAGGCAATTGGTGATTGCCGTCGGTCGTGCCCCAGAACAGGCGCAGTTGCGCGCCGATTCCGCGACTGCAATCTGAGCGCCGATTCGCGGGTTCAAATAGCAATAGCGCGCATTACAGTCGGTCGCCAGCGCGAGAGCTTTGGATGTATGGCGAATGCGAATGACTGCAGCATCAGAACCGGGGCCGGCAACCGTGTTGGTGCGCACCATTGAATCATATTGTTCAAACACCCAGCGTTTCGAGGCGATATTGTGTGAGGTGACCAGTTTCATGAGCACATCGTTGTAGTCGCGCGGCAGGGGCAAGGTACTGAAATCGTACCGGTGGGCTTCGTCGAGGTAGGCCGGTCGGCGTTGTTCGCGGGTGTAGATCGGCGCGCCACCGCCAAGGACAAGCACATCCGCCGGAATGTCGGCGACTACTTTGCCACCCATCCACACCTTCATGTTCTTGCCGGAAGTGACTTTGCCCATTTCCACGCAATTGAGGTCCCATTTGCGGAAGACCTCTTTGATTTCTTTCTCTTTGCCCTTCTTGCCGACAACTAACATTCGCTCTTGCGATTCGGAAAGCATAATCTCGTAAGCCGTCATCCGTTCTTCGCGGACTGGGACCAGATCGAGGTTGATCTCGATGCCGCATTCGCCACGTGCCGCCATTTCGGAACTGCAACAGGTGATACCGGCGGCGCCCATGTCCTGGATGCCTACGATAAGGTCATCTTTGATGATCTCAAGAGACGCTTCCATAAGCAGCTTCTCGGTGAACGGATCGCCAATCTGCACGGAAGGACGCTTTAGTTCGGATTTCTCGGAGATCTCCTCGGAAGCAAAGGTGGCGCCATGAATGCCATCGCGACCGGTCGAGGAACCGACGATGAACACGGGGTTGCCCTCACCCTTGGCGGTAGCGGTCGCCATGCGGTTGGTTTTGCAGATGCCGATGGCCATGGCGTTGATTAGCGGGTTGGCGTAATAACAGTCCTCGAAATAAACCTCGCCGCCAACTGTAGGCACGCCAAACGAGTTGCCATAATCGCCGATACCTCGGACGGAACCATCGAACAAGTACCGCGAACGGGCCTCGGACAGCGGACCAAAACGGAGTGAATTGAGCGCAGCGATGGGGCGAGCGCCCATGCAGAAGATGTCACGCAGGATACCGCCAACACCGGTAGCGGCGCCCTGATATGGTTCGATTGCGGTTGGGTGATTGTGGGATTCGATCTTGAAGACGACCGCCAGGCCGTTGCCAAGGTCAACCGCGCCGGCGTTTTCCTCGCCGGCTTCGGTTAGGAGTCCTTTCCCTTTGCGTGGGAGGGTTTTTAGCAGGGCAATCGAGTTTTTGTATGAGCAATGCTCCGACCACATGACCGAGAATACGCCCAATTCGGTGAAGCTTGGTTCACGGCCGAGGATGGACTTGATTTGCTCGTATTCTTCGGGGGAAAGCCCGTGTTCAGCCACCAGTTCGGGGGTAATCTGCGGTTCCGCCATTGCACCTCCAGCGTTAAGAGCAGGGAAAGTAGAGGGTGGGAGAAGGATAAGCAAGGGAAATCTACGTGCGCCGCGAGGTCAGACCAGACATGTACCGCACGAACAGATTGGCTCAGCAAACTGTGGACTACCGGCTCAAAACCCACGAAACACTACCGGAAAATGATTGCCCAACTCAAACCGTATACTAACTTTCAATGCCCAGTGTCCAAATTGGTTTGACAACGTACCTTGAGAACAATATGTTCAGTTGTCAGTGCAATATGATATCCAATATTGATCAATAGGAGTTACCATGAAGCTTTCCAAGGGAATTTCTCTGGCAGCAGGGATCTTTTTGGTTCTGACATTGGTTGCATGTCAATCGCATCGATTGACGTCAGGAGAGGGGTTTATAGATGTTCCTGGAGGACGAGTGTGGTACCGAATCGTCGGCAGCGGGTCTTGTACTCCATTGCTGGTATTACACGGTGGTCCGGGTTGCCCGAGTTTTTACCTGAAGCCACTGGCCGCTCTTTCCGATGAGCGTCCGGTGATCTTCTACGATCAGCTTGGCTGTGGACATTCAGACCATCCCACCGACACCACGCTATGGAGAACTGAGAGATTTGTAAAAGAGTTGGCTCTGGTCCGTAAGGCGCTTGGGCTGAAAGAAGTTCATCTTTTTGGCCATTCTTGGGGAACCATGCTGGCCATGGATTATATGCTCACAAAACCCGAAGGCGTCAAAAGCCTTATCATGGCGAGCCCTTGCCTGAGCACATCGCGATGGATCCATGATGCAGATAGCTTGTTGACCACTCTGCCAGATTCAATTCAAAATACTATCAAACAGAATGAAAGGGAAGGAACCACGGACTCTCCAGAATATCAGGGCGCAATGATGTCTTACTATCAGCAGTATGTGGCTCGCAAACTACCTTGGTCCGCCGATCTTGATAGCAGCTTTTCCCAGATAAGTCCCGAGGTATATGGGTATATGTGGGGGCCCAGCGAGTTTACAAGCAGTGGGACACTTCGTGACTATGATCGCACTGGCAAATTGAATACAATTAGGGTGCCAACGTTGTTCACAGCCGGGCAATTTGATGAAGCTACGCCGCAAACGGTTAAGTATTATCAAAGCTTGGTACCCGGGTCTGAGCTTGCCATTCTGCCCAATTGTGCCCACGGCACTATGCATGATAATCCCGAAGGTTATGTTCGAATTCTTCGAGAGTTCGTAGCCCGAGTTGATGCCAGATAGGCGGGTGCGAAGCAACTTGTCAAATCGTACTAATCGATTCTATTACGGCTCCGACCTCACGCTGCCTAAACTTCGGTGGCATTCCAGCTTTCAGTCCGGTCGCACTACTCCAGAATTGGCGGAGGTCAATTGGCTGGTGCTACTCCGTTCGTTTGAATGACCGTGGACGCGTTCTGGGGTACCCATAGAACACCGGAGACAGAAGCCGGTGAAAGGCAAAGAAATAACCGGGAGGCCCTCAGTTGGATTAATCTGCTTGACACGTCAACCTTCCCCTCCAATGAGAAGGTCGATTTACTGTTCATGGTTACCGCAACTGGCTTCAGCCAGGCGAATCTAACCAGGCCGGGGATATCCGGTCTTGACATCTGGGCCTCCCAGCTAATGACAAGCAAATGCGTCCGCTTTGGATGTCAAGAGTTTTATTGGGGGTTAGAAAATTTTGTTAGGAAATGCTTGCGTTCTTGGCGACATGGCGTATTATACAAGTCTGTTGTTTTGGAGGATGTGTTTTGTCACGAATTTGCGATTATTGCGGCAAGAAGCCAATGTTCGGCCATACCGTGTCGCACGCCCATAATTTGACCAACCGACGCTTCAATCCGAACCTGCGTACGGTGCGGGCTCGCATTGGCGGTCGGGTACAGAAAGTTTCGATCTGCACGCGCTGTTTGAAGGCCGGCAAAGTCGAAAAAGTCCATTAGACGTACCCCGCAATGACTATGCGCCTTCGCCACAATATGACTGGCGGAGGCGGTTTTCTGTTTGCTATTCACTGAACTTGGGGGGTGATACCGTGTCCTTGGGCATCCCTTTCTGCCTGCGGTGAAGACAAAGCAGCGCAATTTCCGGTTGACAAACTGCGGCATTCGTGTAATCTGGCTGTCAATACGCCTGTTTTTCGTCACAATGAGGAGGATTTATGGAGTACCGCATAGAGACCGACAGCATGGGGGAAATGAAGGTTCCGGTAGATCGCTACTATGGCTGCCAAACGGCCCGGTCGTTGGATAATTTCAAAATTGGCGGCGAGCGGATGCCGCATGAGCTGATTCGCGCCTTCGGTATTTTGAAGAAAGCTGCTGCGATAGTCAACCAGGAGTTGGGGTTGTTGCCCGCGGAGAAGGCCGATTTGATCGTCCGCGCCGCTGATGAAGTCATCGCCGGCAAGTTGGATGACCATTTCCCGCTCGTAGTGTGGCAGACCGGCTCAGGCACGCAGACGAACATGAATGCCAACGAAGTTATTTCCAATCGCGCCATCGAGATGGCGGGGGGTGTGATGGGGTCCAAGAAGCCGATTCACCCCAATGATGATGTGAACAAGGCGCAATCTTCAAATGACACATTTCCGGCGGCAATGCACATTGCAGCCGTCGAGGAAATTCGTGATCGACTGATTCCGATGGTGACCAGATTGCGGGATACGTTGCAGAAAAAGTCGGTGGAGTTTGCAGACATTATCAAGATCGGTCGCACGCATCTGATGGATGCGGTGCCTTTGACGTTGGGACAGGAGTTTTCCGGCTATGTGCATCAGCTAACCTGCGGACTGGAGCGGATTGACAACTGTCTGCCGCACCTCTATGAACTGGCGTTAGGTGGCACCGCCGTCGGCACCGGGCTCAATACGCATCCGCAGTTTGCGGTTAAGTCGGCGGAAGCGATTGCCAAGATTACCGGCAAGCCGTTTATCACCGGTCGCAACAAGTACGAAGGTCTGGCGGCTCATGACGCGATTGTTGAAGCCTCTGGTGCGCTGAAGGTGTTGGCTTGCTCGCTGATGAAGATAGCCAACGACATCCGCTGGTTGGCATCAGGGCCGCGTTGCGGTATCGGCGAATTGAAGATTCCCGAGAATGAGCCGGGTTCGTCCATCATGCCGGGCAAAGTCAATCCCACGCAGCCGGAAGCCATGACGATGGTTTGTACGCAAGTGATTGGGAATGACGTGGCGGTCACAGTAGGCGGTAGCATGGGCAATTTCGAGCTTAACGTATTCAAGCCGGTGATGATTTACAATCTGTTGCAGTCGATCAAACTACTGGCAGACGCCTGCGAGATGTTCAATGAGCATTGTGCAACCGGTATTGAGCCGATCAAGGAGAACATTCAGCAACTTCTCAACAAATCGCTGATGCTGGTTACCGCGCTTAATCCTCATATCGGATATGACAATGCGGCGAAGGTCGCCAAGAAAGCACATGCCGAGGGCAAAACTCTCAAGGAAGCGGTGGTTGAACTGGGATTCTTGACGGCGGAGAAGTTCGACGAAGTAGTTCGTCCGGAGAAGATGGTGGGACCGAAGTAGACTGATACCAGCAAATCCACGGAATCCGTGAAAGAGACAAACGCAGGAACATCATAACGGTAAGGAGACAATAGAATCATGGCGACTAACAAGGCAACCAAGAAAACCGCGTCGGAGTGCGACTGCGACGATAGTTGCGATTGCGGATGCGACTGCAATTGTGGCTGCGGTTGTGGTGGTGATATGGGTTTTCAACGGCGCTTCATGACGCACAAAGAAGAGATAGAGATGCTCGAAGATTATCGCGGTGATTTGAAGCTGGAATTGGAAGCGGTAGAAGAGCGGATCAAAGATCTGAAAAGCAAACGCGGCTAGGCCGACATATCTACGTTTGTCTCAAGGGCACTCTCTTTACGGGGGTGCCTTTCTTAATGCCTGCCGAAGGATGCAGTGTGTCTCACTGCCCTACCACCTACGGTAGCGCCAGAAGGCGAGGAAGGATAGTACCGACAACAGCGCCAACCCCATGATGATGAAAAAAGCGTAAGGATGCTGTTCCAGCGGGATGTGCACGTTCATTGAGAAGGCGCTCACGACGAATGTCGGAACCATGATGGCAATAGTGATGATGTTGAGAGTTTTCATCAGCATATTGAGGTTATTGCTCACCACGGAAACACGCGCATCCATCAAACCGGCGAGAATATTGGAGTAGATTTCGGCCTGTTTGTAACACTGGTTGTTCTCGATGGTGATGTCGTCCAGCAGTTCAATTTCCTCGGTTGGGAAGCCAATCTTGGTGGAATTCAGTTTGAGTTTTTCCAGCAGGGCGGTGTTGGAAGTAATCGAACTCAGATAGTAAACAAGGCTTTTTTGCAGAGTGAACAAGTTGAGCAGGTGACGATTTTCCATGGACTTGGCGATTTTGTCCTGCAAGTCATCAGAGATCGCGGAAATAACTCGCAGATGTTCACGATAATGCAGGATGGCGCGGTAGATGAGCCGCAAGACCATTTCTGCCGGTGAACTGACGCGGATTGATTGAAGTCCCTCAGCTAATGGCACGTCCTCGGAGACTACCAGGATCAGCTTGTCCTTAAAGAGGAAGGCGCCCACAGACGAGACCTTGAAGAGAAATTGATCAGCAGCAGTGTAGCTGCGAGGGCGTTTGTAAATGAGAGCCAGATGCTCCGGCTCAAACTCCAGGCGCGACAGTTCATCCGGGTCGAGTGCTGAAGAAAGCGTGTGCTCGTCGATTTTGAGGGTGTCGACCAAATAGTGCCTTTCGGTGTCGTCCGGATTAATCACGACAGTGACCGGAGCCTGCTCGGAATCAGTTTCAACCAGTGTATGGTTGACGATCTGGAACTTCTTCTGCACTTTGCGCTTCCTCAATTCTTGCAGGCATCAAACACGATTGTCCCCGACGCTGACTTAGCCGGGTTCTCGGCTATTAGTTCAAAAGCTAAGAAAGCATCGAAAAATATACAAGTTAAAACCGCAGTTGAAATAGCAGGAGGTTAATATTAGCCAATCCATTCAGAGCGCCGGCCCGGTGGCGCTGGACGAGGAGCCACTGCTTTGCAGCTTTTAGTTGACATCATCTCAACAAACCGTCAAATTCGATTGAAATGAAGGATGGCTTATGAAGAAAACCTATCTGATTTTTTCCGCCGTACTGGTAGTACTTATCCTGGCGTTCAGTTTCACCAAGACCTATCTCCATTCGCTTGAAGACGAAGCGAAATGGAAACAGAGAACAGCGGCAATTCACGCCGACCTTGACAGCCTTGAGCGAGAGATGCAGTCCCGGTTCGCCGAGTCCCGTGCGTTTAGCAGCGTGCCAGATGACAGTCAGAAACAGCAAGAGAATCAAATGGAGCCGGAGTCAACAGTGGTCATTCCCGCACCCGCCAAGCCAATTTCCGACAAACCAATGAAGGTTAGGTCCGAGAAGACTGATTTGGCGGCAGCCGCGGACAACCTGGCAGCCGAACCCACAGCCGACGAACTGGCGCTCTATAGGTTATATGTTCAGAGGCGGCTGTCGTTGCCGTCGGTCATGTCGGCTTACGATCTGCGGATGGCCAAGGAACAGATACAAGCGGATTTGGGGCGGTCATACGGCATTACGGATGAACAGGTTCTTAAGATTGTAGATAAGGTCTATGAATATCGCAGGAAGGGCAACAGCAATTGACCACAAGTATCAAGACGATAGGACTGCTGACCGGCGGCGGTGATTGCCCCGGTCTGAACGCCGTGATTAGGGCGGTCGTGCTTTCCGGCAGCTACGAGCATGGTTGGGTAATGGTAGGTTTTCTGGACGGGTTTGAGGGACTGATGGATGAGCGTTATATCAACCTGACCCCCCAGTCGGTGAGGGGAATCCTGCCGCAAGGGGGAACCATCCTTGGGACTTCCAATAGGGGTAATCCGTTTGAATGGCGCGTCAAAGATGGCAATGACTGGAAGATCGTCGATCGCTCCGAAAAAGTGTATCAAACGATGAAGGGGCTTGGCCTGGATGCGCTCATTGTGATTGGCGGCGATGGAACCATGACGGTGTCAAAGCTGTTCATGGACAAGTACGGCGTCAAGGTAGTCGGCGTCCCCAAAACCATTGACAACGATCTAAAAGCTACAGAAGTCACCTTTGGATTCGCCACGGCGGTGGTTACCGCGACGGAGGCGCTCGACAAGCTGCATACAACCGCAGCCAGCCATCACCGGGTGATGATTATGGAAGTTATGGGGCGGTATGTCGGCTGGATAGCACTGGAGTCTGGTATTGCCGGCGGCGCCGACGTTATCTTGCTTCCGGAGATTCCATACGACATCGAGAAAATCTGCGACAAGATTCACTCTCGTCGTAGCCGTGGTTCCAATTTTGCGATTGTGGTGGTCGCTGAAGGCGCTTATTCGAAAGACGGCGAGATCACCCTGCTTAATCCCGAAGAGAAAGGAACGATCCACGCCAAACTTGGTGGAGTGGGACTAAGAATCGCCCATGAGATTGAGGCGAGAACCGGCATGGAGACACGTGTTACGGTATTGGGGCATTTGCAACGCGGCGGCACACCTTGTTCTTTTGATCGCTTTGTGGCAACCCGCTTTGGAAAAGCCGCGATCGATCTCGTCGAGCAAGGGAAATTCGGGCACATGGTCTGCTACCGGGGCGGCAAAATAGATAGCATTCCTATTGCCGATGCAATTGGCGGTTTCAAAGCCGTTGATCCTCAGGGAGAAGCGGTCAAAACGGCTGAAGCGTTGGGTGTTTCGTTCGGAAGATAGTTGTCTCCGGGTCCTCCTATGGCATTTCCGGGATTTTCGGCAGCCTGATCAGCAGGTGCTCACCCTGCAAAATCTTGTTGGTGATCATGATGAACCGTTCGGTGGTCAGCGACTGCAGGCGGTACGAGACCCACATCTTGTTGCCAACCACTCTCTCGCGACGTGAGCGTTTCTTTGGGGGCATAAAACCGCTCCTATGCTGAGATGGTCTTCAGTTGTTTCTGTCGCGCTTACAACTATGAAGTTATAAGACTCAAAAAGTACGTAAAACGTAAGTAGCGTTTAACCTGTGCGCAATCAACCACGCCTGATCCGTCCGCACGGTGAATGCGGTAGCTCGCAGATCCTCGCGCTTGGCGCTCGCAGTTAAGACAACCAAGTATAGCAAGTTGTTTGTTAGACAACAAAAGGTTTTTGACAAGAATTTCGTAATTTTTTGACAGCCACAAAGTGGGGGTCAGAAGGCGTCAGCAACCAGTCTCTCAGTTTTCGGGCGGCGTCAGGAATCCCTTCCTGATGTCGTCTGGGAAAACCGGGTTTTGCTTGACAATTGTCAGTATTATCGCTATCTTATTCACCGATTAGAAGTCTTATCGCAGTCACTCCTCACGCTTTGGGAGGGCATTATGCCTCGTTTGACAACGTTAGTTTTAGGGTTCATGGCCGCAATTTTGTGCGGTTCTTTGTTTGCGGCAACCGACAGCCAACTGGCAATGCAATCTCTCAACCGGATGCCATTGTCATTCACCAAGAACATGGGCCAGTGGGACGACCGCGTTTTATTCCGTGCCAACGCGGGTGGTGCAACAATGTGGTTCACGAAAGAAGGGATGACATATCAGTTCACCCGACGGATTGACGCGCGTAGTGGCGCGGTCTCCGCGCCGGGCGTAGGTCAAAACCGCTTCGGTTTTGACACTTCTGGCCTTGGTCCCATCGACCGCTTTAACAACGAGAAAGACTCCGTCGAGCAGATGATTCTCACCGCCAAATTCGTCGGCGCGAATCCGAATCCAGAGGTTGTCGGTGAAAGCCAAATGGAATACAAATGCAACTACTTCATTGGCAATGACCCGTCCAAATGGCATACCGACGTCCCCAATTACGAAGCGATCACTCTCAAAGACGTCTATCCCGGCATCGACCTCAAGTACTATGGTAACGGTCACGGGAAGGTCGAATACGACTTCATTGTCCAGCCAAACGCCGACCCGTCGCAGATAGCCATTCGCTATGACGGCGCCAACGATGTCTTCGTCAATGACCGGGGCCAGCTTGTCGTAGAAACCGACTGGAATAAAGTCACCGAACAAGCCCCTATGGTTTACCAACTCATCAATGGCGAACGCAAGCCAATTACAGCTGAATACTGCTTTCGGGAGGACAACACCTTTGGGTTCAGTTTGGACCAAAACTACGCGCCAGAATATGCGAAGGTGGTTGATCCAGTATTGAGTTATGGTACGTATCTCGGAGGTGGGGGCCTCGAGGACAGTTGGGACATAGCCATTGACAATTCCTCGAATTTATACATCACTGGCTCGACCACTTCCTTAGATTTCCCCGCACTGAATCCCTTCCAAACATACAGCGGCGGATCAGACGTGTTCGTAACCAAGTTCAACTGCTCAAGTGCCGGCATTCTGTACAGCACCTATTTGGGTGGGGCGGCCGAAGAAGTGGGCTACGGCATCGCCGTTGATAGTATCGGCAGCGCATACGTAGCGGGCTTTACTTCCTCAGTGAATTTTCCAACTCAGAATCCCTATCAGACAGATCAGCCTGGAACCGATGTCTTTGTCGCCAAGTTCAACAGCTCTGGCAATGAACTGACGTATAGCACTTACATTGGCGGGACGGGAGACGATTACGGTGGTGGTGTTGCAGTTGACAGAAACGGTCATGCATATGTTGCGGGCACGACATGGTCATCTGATTATCCGACTGTCAATGCGTACCAGACGGATCCGAGAAGCAATGATGCATTTGTCACCAAGCTGAGTACCTCGGGGAATGACTTAGTATACAGCACCCGTCTCGGTGGTGAAGGGAGCGATCTCGGCGGTCCAATAGCTCTTGACACCGCCGGATGTGCATACCTCACGGGCTATACGTTTTCCATTGATTTCCCGACAAAGAATGCAATCTACCAGTATCGCGATCAAAATGGTCAGCATGATGCTTTCATAACAAAGCTCAATGCCTCCGGGAATGGATTGAGCTACAGTACTTATTTGGGAGGAGATTGGGGAGAGTCCGGTTCGAGAATCGCAGTCGATCGGCAGGGAAATGCCTGTATCACCGGACCCACTTACTCCTCAGACTTCCCGCTGAAAAACCCAATCCAAACCACTCACGCGTACTTGGATAGGGATGCTTTCATCACCAAGCTGAATAGTACCGGCACCGCTCTGATATTCAGCACCTATCTCGGTTGTTCGACGCTGGATGATGGCTTTGGCATTGCCACAGATGCAGCTGGCAATACATATGTCTCGGGCGACACTTATGGACCGGGGTTTCCGAATCAGGATCCTGTTCAGCCTGGTTTCGGCGGGGGCGGCGCCGACGCGTTTGTAGCCAAGTTGAGCAATTCGGGACAGGTGCTGCAGTTTAGCAGCTACCTTGGGGGAAGCGACTGGGATGAGAGTAGAGGAGTCGTAGTCGACAGCCAGGGCAACATGTATGTACTGGGGCGAACCTATTCGCCAGACGTGCCCACAGTGAATCCATACCAAACCTATCAGGGCGGAATGGATGCATTTATCATGAAGATTTCAGACACATACTCTGATTCTGACCATGACGCTGTCCCCGACCACTTGGACAACTGCTCATCCGTATACAACCCCGCTCAGGAAGACCACGATTCCGACGGCATCGGCGACAGTTGCGATGTATGTACTGATACGGACAACGACGGTTTCGGAAATCTCGGGTTCCCGAAAAACACGTGTGCGCTCGACAACTGTCCGACTATCTCGAATCCATCCCAAAGTGATATCGACGGTGATCATGTCGGCGACGCTTGTGATAACTGCGTATCGCTCGCTAATCCTCTTCAGGCGGACGCAGATGGCGACGGCATCGGAAATGCCTGTGATGCCTGCATGTTTGACCCTGCCAACGATGTGGATAATGATGGTATCTGCGGTAATGTCGACAACTGCCCGACCGTCCCCAATCCTTCGCAGATGGACTCTGACGGCGACGACATCGGCGATGCGTGTGACATCTGTCCTTTTGACCCTGCAGATGATGTAGATACCGACGGTTTGTGCGCGAACAACGACAACTGTCCGCTGACCTACAACCCTGGCCAGGCCGACTCCAACGCAGACGGTCTCGGCGATGCTTGTCAGAACAATGCTGCCGTTACTCCGCCGGGAGATAGTGTGCTGGTCATGCCGACCGATAGCGTTTCAGTGATGTTTGACAGTGTTGCCACAGTCGGTGTAACGGAAGTCACCACTGATACAACCGGCATGCCTCCCCCGACAGGTTTCACATTTATACCCGCTGCTGCTCCGGTCTACTATGAGATTGCGACGAATGCTGTGTTTGATGGGCAGATTCTTGTCTGCATCACCTATAGCGACGATCAAGTCGGTGGCCCGGAAGACTCTCTGCGCCTCTACCATTTCAGCGGGAATCCAGCGGATTGGCAAGACGTGACCTATTCGCAAGACACAGTGGCCAACCAGATTTGTGGCTTGGTGACGTCGCTGTCGCCATTTGTCTTGGCAGAGCCGAAAAGGTACAAGTGCGGTGACGCCAACGGCAGCAACGCCGTAAACATCTCCGATGCCGTCTATCTGATTGCCTATATCTTCTCCGGTGGACCGGCACCGTGCGCGGGGTGTAAGTAGAATAACATGGCGCGGCAGGAGAGACGACTGCCGCGCACTTTGTGCGAAAATACCATCGGCCTGGCTTGGAGCCGCATCGGTGCAAGTTCTTGTTTGCTGACAGGTTGCAGCTAACATACACGAGCGCAAATTGTTAGAAATATTCTTGACAAGGGTCGAAAGGGCTGTTATAGTAAAAGACTGGGACACAGTTGGGCCCATAGCTCAGTTGGTTAGAGCAACTGACTCATAATCAGTGGGTCCCAGGTTCAAGTCCTGGTGGGCCCATAGTATATTGGGCAATTAGCTCAGCTGGTTAGAGCGTTCGGTTCACATCCGAGAGGTCACTGGTTCAAATCCAGTATTGCCCACCATAGAAACCGTGACGAGGTAGGTTGGTGATTTTGACGGGAAACCTAAAGACTCGATCGAACAGCAAAAGAGACATAGCGGGTTATTGTGAGATGCACTGGAAGGTCAGTGCGTTTTTTTTTCTCTTTGGCTGAGCGACAAGTACCGGAGGCGTGCTTAGATGCATGAAGACATTAGGCTTCTAAAAGAACTGCAGGACATCGACTA